>JAFXJR010000125.1 GCA_017532145.1 Lachnospiraceae bacterium
CACCACCGCATCGTCGTCGGCATGAGTAAAAACTTCTGCCGCTCGCCATATTTCGCGTACAAATTCAAGCGGCAGCGGAGCGCAGGCACTGAACGCATCGAAGCCGCCGTTTTTTCTGTATCTGATACCGCAGGCAGGGGTGCCGTCCTCTTTGAAGCGTCCGAGAACAACGTCAAGGTTTTCTGCCGAAAAAACAGGCTCGATGTTATATACCGCTTGCGGAACTGTTTCGGTAACGGTAACCTCACCCGCCGCAAATTTGTTTGCCAGACCAAAGCCCATCGTTCCCAATCCACCAGAGCTGATAAAGGTTCTTGGTTCAGAATACTTATAATATTGGGAAGCCCACATTTGATGCTGTCCTACATCAGTAGTAATAACAGCCTCTCCCTTGGTAATCCGATCCAGCTCTTCTATCACATAGGGGCAGGACAGGGTATTTTCATCATAACTAAGGGGATACGTTTCCTTAAGCTGACGGATATGCTCCATCCATTCCTTATGCTCCTGTACAGGCAGACGTTCATTTAATACAGACAGTACTTCCTTTAAATCTCCCACAAGTGAAGCATCGGTACGGATATTTTTATTGATTTCTGCTGCATCAATATCAAGGTGAACAATCTTAGCATTCTTGGCAAATCGAGAAGTATTTCCTACTACACGGTCAGAAAATCTCGCACCCAGAGCAATAAAGAAGTCACACTCTGTTACTCCCAAGTTGGAGGTCTTACTTCCATGCATACCTATCATTCCTGTATACAGATTATCATGGCCATCAAAAGCTCCCTTTGCCATTAACGTATCACAGACAGGAGCATCCAGCCTTTTTGCAAACTCTCTTACCTGCTCACTGGCTCCGGAAATAACAGCACCGCCTCCTACACAGATATAGGGCTTCTTTGCTTCCTGCAAAAGCTCCAGTACCTTTTCCAGCTCCTCCTCGGTAAAGGTAGCCTTTTTCTCCTCCTGTACAGGTGTTACCGGCTGGTATTCCCAGGTATTTGCAGTTACGTCTTTGGTAATATCCACCAGCACCGGTCCGGGACGGCCGCTTTTTGCTATCCGAAAGGCCCTCCTCAGCGTATCTGCCAAATCCTTGATGTCCTTTACAATATAGTTATACTTGGTAATGGGCATGGTAACACCAGCAATATCTACCTCCTGAAAAGAATCCTTTCCCAACATAGGCAGATTCACATTACAGGTAATGGCTACTACAGGAATAGAATCCATGTAAGCCGTAGCAATACCGGTTACCAGATTGGTGGCTCCCGGTCCACTGGTAGCCAGACAGACACCCACCTTTCCGGTAGCTCTCGCGTAGCCGTCTGCAGCATGAGAAGCCCCCTGCTCATGAGAAGTAAGAATATGGTGAATCTCATCCCTATGCTTATATAAAGCATCATAAACATTCAGTATAGTTCCACCGGGATAGCCAAAAACAGTATCTACCCCCTGCTCCTTTAAACATTCTATTACGATTTCTGCACCGGTCAGCTGCATTTATTTCTCCTCCCTGTTCTTCCCTGCTCCAGCAGGCACCTCCAGGATAGCTCCCCTGTTGCCACTGGTTACCAGTTCTCTGTATCTGGACAGATAACCGGTAGTCACTTTAGGCTCTCTGGGCTTCCATTCTGCCCTTCTCTTTTCCAATTCTTCCTCAGATACCTTCATATCAATGGTATTAGCCGGAATATTAATACTGATAATGTCACCTTCATGTACTAAAGCGATAGGTCCGCCTACTGCTGCCTCCGGAGATACATGACCGATAGAAGCCCCTCTGGAAGCACCGGAAAAACGTCCATCTGTAATCAATGCCACACTTGCTCCCAATCCCATTCCTG
This sequence comes from Lachnospiraceae bacterium, assembly GCA_017532145.1. GTDB lineage: Bacteria > Bacillota > Clostridia > Lachnospirales > Lachnospiraceae > Kineothrix. The sequence continues at coordinate 1,851 of JAFXJR010000125.1, forward strand.
CAATAGCAGAGGTAGGATTCAGCATTTCTCTCATGCCCGGACCTCCATTAGGTCCTTCATAACGGATTACCACTACGTCTCCTGCCACTATTTTTCCGCCCTTAATCGCTGCAATGGCATCCTCCTCACAATCAAATACCCGGGCAGGTCCTTCATGTACCATCATTTCCGGTACTACCGCAGAACGTTTTACCACACAGGAATCCGGTGCTAGATTTCCTCTTAATACAGCAATACCACCTGTTTCACTATATGGATTTTCCAGCGGACGAATTACCTCAGGATTTCTATTAATACAGCCCTTGATATTTTCTCCTACCATCTTTCCGCTAACCGTAATCAAATCCTTATGAATCAATCCTTTTTTATCCAATTCATTCATTACCGCATAGATACCGCCAGCCTCATTTAAATCCTCCATATAGGTATGACCTGCTGGTGCCAAATGGCAAAGATTCGGTGTTTCTGCTGAAAGCTCATTGGCCACATCCAGATTTAATTCAATACCGGCCTCATGAGCAATAGCAGGCAGATGAAGCATGGAGTTGGTAGAACAGCCCAATGCCATATCCATTCTTAGTGCATTAATAAAGGCCTTTTCTGTCATAATGTCTCTGGGCTTAATATCCTTTTCTACCAGTTCCATAATTTTCATTCCCGCATGTTTTGCCAGACGTACTCTTTCAGAATATACTGCCGGAATAGTGCCATTGCCTTTTAATCCCATACCCAGTACCTCTGTCAGACAGTTCATAGAATTAGCGGTATACATTCCTGAACAGGAGCCGCAGGTAGGACATACCTTTTCCTCAAACTCACTGAGTTCTTCCATAGTCATGGTACCTGCTGCCACACTGCCCACTGCCTCAAACATAGAAGAAAGGCTACGTTTTTCTCCCTTTACCCGACCTGCCAGCATGGGACCACCAGATACAAAAATAGTAGGAATATTTACTCTGGCTGCTGCCATCAGCAGACCGGGAACATTTTTGTCACAGTTGGGAATCATCACCAGACCATCGAAACCGTGTGCCATAGCCATACACTCTGTACTGTCTGCAATCAGGTCTCTGGTTGCCAGAGAATACTTCATCCCGATATGTCCCATAGCAATACCGTCGCAGACCGCAATAGCAGGAAATACCACAGGCATACCACCTGCCATCGCTACACCAATTCTCACCGCATCTACAATCTTATCCAGATTGATATGACCAGGCACGATTTCATTATAAGAGCTGACAATACCAATCATGGGTCTTCTTCTTTCTTCCTCGGTATAACCCAAAGCATTAAACAAACTTCTATGAGGTGCCTGCTGAGCACCTATCATTACAGAATCACTTCTCATATCCTTCCTCTCCTTCTCTTTTTTACCAAATACATTTTCAGTCTTATGTATCATAAATTCTATGGTCAACTCAGTCAAACACTGAATTCTTATCGAATTTTTTCTGCCAGTAAATCTCCCATTACTGAACAGGATACCTGCTCACAGCCCTCTGACATAATATCTATGGTTCGATATCCTTCTTTTAAAACAGCTTCCACTGCTGCTTCTACTGCTGCTGCCTCCTGATCCAAATCAAAGGTATAACGCAGCATCATTGCTGCAGACAGAATAGTTGCAATAGGATTAGCAATATTTTTTCCTGCTATATCTGGTGCTGAACCATGGCTGGGTTCATACAGACCAAACCGGGTATCGTTTAAGGATGCAGATGCCAGCATTCCGATAGACCCTGTCACCATACTGGCTTCATCAGAAAGGATGTCTCCAAACATATTTTCTGTTAAAATCACATCAAACTGGGAAGGGTCCTTTACCAGCTGCATGGCACAGTTATCCACCAGCATATGCTCCAAAGTTACTTCAGGATAATCCTTAGCAACCTCTTCCACAACCTTTCTCCAAAGTCTGGAAGAATCCAACACATTTGCCTTATCCACACTGGTTACTTTTTTCTTGCGCTTCATCGCAATGTCAAAGCCCTTGATGGCAATTCTGCGAATTTCATTTTCATCATAGGTAAGGGTGTCGATTGCTTTTCTCACACCGTTCTCTTCAATGGTTTTACGCTCACCGAAGTACAAGCCTCCGGTCAACTCTCTCATAATCATCATGTCAAATCCGGCTTTACTGATTTCCTCTTTCAAAGGACATGCAGCTGCCAGTTCGTCATACAGAACAGCAGGACGCAAATTAGCAAACAGATTCAATGCCTTACGGATTTTCAAAAGTCCTGCTTCCGGACGAAGATTGGGAGGCAACTGATACCAGGGAGATGTGGTTGTGTTTCCACCGATGGAACCCATCAATACTGCATCCGCAGCTTTTGCCGTCTCAATTGCTTCATCTGTCAAAGGTACTCCATGCACATCAATGGAAGCACCACCCATTAAAATATCTGTATAAATCATGTTGTGACCGTATTTTTCAGCCACCTTATCCAATACTTTTTTTGCTTCTGTTACGATTTCCGGTCCGATACCGTCACCGGGAATACAGGTAATATGTAATTCCATAACAACCTCCAGTTTACTTTTCCATATTTTTCAAACTTTGACGTGGTACAGTACGAAAGACCACTTATTTCATAATAACTGATTAGAAGACAAATTTCAACCATTACTTACAGTTTTTTAGTAACTTTACC
>JAFXJR010000126.1 GCA_017532145.1 Lachnospiraceae bacterium
GTTACCACCGGTGTCACCACCTCAGGCTGCAGTGTCTGAAATGCTTCCTTGGCAATGGCCTGAGCCTCTTTCGCCTTCTTCTCCACCACGGTTACGGTTTTCTTCAGACTGATATGCTTATCATTCAACATATCATATAAAAACATTACTTCCTTATGATTTTTATTGATTGATTCCAGCACTGTATCAGAATACTCATTGACTGCCATAATTTTTTCATTGGTCAGCCTTTCTATTTTTCTTTCCGTTTTTTCCATGGAATAGTTAATGGTTTCATCCACCATATCACTAATCTGGCTTTTTGCTTCTGTTAATCCCTTTTCAACTAACTCCTTTACCTGATTCTCGTCAACCTTAACAGGAGCTGTAGTTTCTTTCTTCTTAGTTGGCAATACATAACCAAGAATCAGGACCACAGCCCCTATTATGATGAGAACGATTTCCGTTACTCCCATGTTGAATATTCTCCTAGATTTTTATATCAAAGCTTCCAAATCCTTTGAGCATCACTCTTTCTCCGGAATCTTCTTCGTTCTCGGAGCCATGACGCCTATGCCTGCCACCGTCACCGGCATACTGACCATTTCCTTTTTCCTTTGCATCATGACGCTTTTTGAAATTTTCTGCATTATCCCCTTGATGCACCTGGTTCAGCTTACTATCTACTGCTTTATGGAACTGGTTCTGAAAATTATTCTGATCAACTGCTCCTTTGTGATCTTCATTGTGCTTAATTGCAGTATAATCCTGTGCTCTTGATATTTGTCCCTGTATTTCAATACGACTTATAGACATACACAGACCTCCTTCTGCTAAATTGCTGTCAACTTCACATCTCCTTCAGATTTAATAAATCTACAGTATTGTGCTTCTTTCTGAACGATCATGGAAACGTCACCGATACCTATCTTGGTTCCTGGAAAAACTACGCCCGTTACAACAACACTGGCATTAACTATGCTTCCAAAGGATTCTTGGATTCTCTCCAGTTCCTCTGTTTTTTCTTCTACTTCCCTTGTTTTTACCTTGCTTAAAACAATCAGGGATTTCATGTACTGAATCTGATCTGGTGATAACTTGATTCCTTTGGCAAGCTTCTGTTGGGTCGCATCCAAAATAGGCTGAACAGATTTCACTACCTTGTTCGCTTCTGCAATTTCTGTATTCAAATCCTGAATCTTAAACTTTAAGGTAGGGTCTACTCCCACCTCTACAATGGTATCTGCACCCATGGAAGAGCCTAAGGTCTTCACCGTAATATTTCGTGTAGCACACACACGTCCTCCTGTAATAAATCCTCTTCTTCCACTAACCGTAATCTCATCACCGGCCTGTACTGTACTATGGAGAATAGACTCTGCATGAATATATCCACGGGCTGTAGCTTTTGTATTTTCCATAAATTTAACGACTATATTTCCCCTAGCACTCAATACACCCTTGCCCATGCCATTAATTCCTCTTGCAATAATAATATCGGCTCCTGACTCTAGGTAAGCACCTTCCACAAATCCTGAGACCTCAATATTTCCTTTAGCAATTACGGAAAAGTTTGCACAAACATTTCCATTTATCTGCACACTGCCTTCAAACTCAATATCTCCTGTAGCATTATCTACATTTTCCACTACTAAAACATCAGAGACAAATACTTTATTATCCACAAGGGTAACATGGCCGTCTACCTTTGATGTAAGTGTCAGCTTGTCCTCTGAAAGTTCAATATTTCTTCCATGTTTGAGAAACTGACGTTTTACTTCTCTGGGCTTAATCTTTTCACCCATAACATTCATTCCCGGATCGCCCATATCTTCCGGAAAAAGCTTAGCAAGTACATCCCCGGCACGGCAATGATTAATATTGTTCAAATGGAAAAAGTCTACACTGCCATCTTCCTTAAGAGTGGGTCTTGCCTTTAAATCTGTATTGAAATAATATTCAATATAGGCATCCTTACCATGACGTGGCTCCTGACCTATTGCAACTACTATATCCTCACAAAATCTTCTTTTTTGGAAATATTGCTCAATGGCCTCATCCTGGATTCCAAATTTGACACCCTTGAAATTCAAATCCTTTAAAAACTCATCCTTTGTCATCATATTGCCCGCCTTAGAAGGAGGATAAAAACGGACTATCGCCTTCATTTTATCCGGGCTGACTTGCAGCGAAAAGGATTCCGCTTCTTCCAAGTGTCGGTCATGATTCAAAATAACGGCACAAGTTTCTTTTTTGCCAGCTATTGCATAGAGCCTTTCTGAAGAATAAGAAATACTCCTTTTATTCAAATATTCAGCTATTTCATTTACTGCAACCGGTTCCCCTCCATCTGTTGGAGGTACCACCTGCAGACAAGTTCTGCTTTCTTCACAGACTAATCGAAAATATCCATTCATACGCCTTTCCCCCACAAAACTACACCAGTATACCGATATAGTTTCCCATCTTTGATTTCATTTTCTGCAATCCCCTGGTGTGTAGCTGCGAAATTCTCGACTCTGACACCTCCAAAATAGTACTGATTTCCTTTAGTGTCAGGTCTTCATAGTAATATAGCTCAATAACTCGCCGTTCCTTTTCTGTCAAAAGACTCATTGCCTCCTGCAGCATCTGCTTCAACTCCTCTTTTTCCAGTACCTCCTCTGGACTGTCAAAATGGGCATTTTTAGCATTTTCCACCGGAACCTCACTGCCCTGCTCCATAAATTCATTTAAAGACACCACATTCGTAATCTTCATCTGGGACTGCCATTCTCCAAATTCTTCTTCAGAAATCCCCAGTACAGCAGCAATTTCTTCATCTAATGCGGCTCTTCCATGCTCAGCTTCAATTTGCTTAATCGCTGCATCTATTCTTTTTTGTCTCTGCCTGATGGTTCTGGGAATCCAGTCCATTTTACGGATTTGATCCAGAATTGCCCCTCTTATTCTTAAACTGGCATAGGTCTCAAACTTAACCGCTTTCATACTGTCAAATTTATCTATGGCATCAATTAAACCAAAAATACCATATCCTACCAGGTCATCATACTCCACATTGTATCCCAGATACATACTGAGTCTGCCTGCAACCAGCCTAACCAATGGGGCATATTCCAGAATTAGCTTTTCGCGTATCTCCGGTGACTTAGCCCTCGTATATTCATCCCATAATTTCTTTCTGCCCGTTTCGTCCATACTTTCCTCCAGATGTCCCTACTCACCGGCTCTCTGAGCTCACCTGTCCTTCCGGCATCCCATCAGATGCCATTTCTTCCCCTTCTGCTTCTTCCTCCAGCTTCTTTTCATTCTGCCTGTCAAAAATATTCAATATGGTTGTAAAAATACACCCAATGATATAAAAACCTACTAAAACTCCCAGCAGGATAATCAGCATATCCTGAAATTCATAGTCCAGCCATGACATAATGATAATAGCCACGGCCCCCATAAATAGTGTCAGGAAAGGTGCTATCCATCTTCTTTTCATTACGTCCCCTCTTTTCTTCTCTTTTATATTGTTTTCTGTGGCTTTCCCACCGCTCTGATGATGAAATCCCCTGTTTCAGGATAAAATACAACAGTCCTTCCATAACTGTTCCCTGTATCTTCTGCCAGTATAGGTATCTTCATCTCCGCCAGCTTCTTTTTTGTTGCCTCTACATTCCTTTCACCAATACGCACCATTTCAGATTTATTTTGGAAAGCAAACATCTGTGCACCTCCGGCAATTTTTGCCACCATGCGAGACTGCTTGGCTCCTTTTGCTACCATCTGTCTGACCAACTCCTTGATACCTGTATCGGCAAACTTGGGAATGTTAGAATTATTTTTAATCTGTGTGCTGTCAGGCAGCATTACATGTGCCAGTCCTCCGATTTTTGTAACTGGATCTCTAATGGCAATTCCCACACAGGACCCCAATCCAAGAGTCGTAACTGCATCCGGACTTACACAGACCTTTAAATCAGCCATTCCGACTTTAATTGTCTCACCCATATCTCTTTTGCTTCTCCCATTTTTTTCTTATGCAGTAACCTATTCTTCATTATAAACCGATCCGTCTGCACCTACTGAATCCCCAATGAAGCTAAAATTTTTCCATAAGATTCCAAATCCGGGATAAGAATGAAATATCCATCCAGATGTACTTCATTAAAAAACTGCGTCTGAATCAAAAGGATTTTATCCCCCAAAACTCCAAATTCTATAGCTGGTACACTTAAAATTGCTCCTGCCATATCAATTGCCAGAGCTGGTATGGATGGGCTAAGCCTGAGCTTTGTCATAGAGGATAAAGAATTCAGATAAGAACTGGTAATAATATTACCTACTTCCTGTAAGGCTGACAACTCCAGATCAGAAAACTCCTCCCCTTCTGCTGATACACCTGTCAGCATCTTCACCAAATTCCTTGCTGAATCCTTTTCCAGAAGAAACATAATACTACCAGTAATATCTCCACTTACACCCAGATAAATACCAGCCATAATTTGTTCTTCCCCTCCCATAATAGTGGCAACATCCTGAAACTCAAGCAATTTCACCTGAGGAACCAGCATATCTACCTTACATTGGAGCATCTGTGCCAAAGCAGACGTAGCATTTCCCGCACCAATATTGCCAAGCTCTTTCAGAACATCATAATATTCCTGAGACATCGTCTCCAAATTCAGATTAGCCACTAAATGACCTCCTATACACTTTCTTTTTCCACTAAAACTGCATTTAAATCAAGAAGAGAGATCAGACCACCATTTTCATATTTTCCAATAGCAAAGATAAAGTTGTCTCTTTCCTCCTTACTGTCATATGCAATCTTTTCAATCTGTGAGCTTTCAAGGGTAACTACTTCCTGTACTTCATCCACAATCACTCCGATATTTCCATGCTGTTCCAGCTTCAGTATGATAATTCTTGTAGATTTTGAATATTCATCGGCCTCCAGTCCCATTTTTATACGGATGCTCATTACAGGAATCACTTCTCCTCTCAGATTAATAACTCCCTTTAAGTACTTCTGAACCTTTGGAACTCTCGTTATATTCTGCATACGCACGATATTGTCCACATACTTAATATCAATACCGTACTCCTCTTCTCCCAGAGTAACTACAATAAACTGAGTCGTCCCATTTTCCAAATCAACCTTTAATTCTTCCATTCCGGTGTCCCTCCTGCAATCCATACCTAAAATAATGCATTGGTATCAAGAATCAATGCAACCTCACCATCGCCCAGAATAGTTGCTCCGCTGATAATCTTGCATTTGGTAATATACTTACCCAGCGATTTAATAACGATTTCCTGCTGCCCCATTAAATCATCTACTACGAGTCCTGCCATCCGGTCACCCTTCTTTACAATGACTACCGTCAGGTTGTCTTCCTGCTTCTTTTTGCTCTCTATATCCAATACTTCATTTAACCGGATAATTGGTATAACGATTCCTCTTAAATGAATGACTTCCTTATTCTGTACACTCTTGATATCACTGGGCATAATATCCTCTATAGTTTGAATTGAACCCAATGAAATCGCATATTTTTCACCTCCTACATCAACCATTAAGGCCTGAATAATTGCCAGTGTCAAAGGAAGCCTAATCGTCCAGGTACTTCCCACACCTTTCTTACTCTTTACCTCAACCTCACCACTTAAGGATTCAATCTTGGATTTTACCACATCCAGTCCCACTCCCCTGCCGGATACATCAGAAACTGTCTTCGCTGTAGAAAAGCCTGCATGGAATAAAAGATTTACTACCTCCTGCTCAGACATGCCCTCTCCCTGCTCAGGAGTAATCAATCCCTTAGATATCGCTTTTTCCTTTACTGCATCTGTATCAATACCGGCACCATCATCACGAACTTCAATGACTACATTGTTACCATCCTGATATGCATCCAAAAATACTGACCCAACCTCCGGCTTACCTCTCTCCTTACGAATCTCTCCGGATTCCAGACCATGATCTGCTGCATTACGCAATAGATGCATCAAGGGGTCACCAATCTCATCCACTACTGTTCTATCCAGCTCGGTTTCTTCACCGGACATATACAGTTCCATCTTCTTATCCAGCTTCTTGGACAAATCCCGAATCATACGAGGGAATTTATTAACTACACTCTCAATAGGAACCATCCTGACCTTCATCACTGATTCATGCAGATTAGTAGTCACACTTTCCAAATATTCAATATGCTCATTAAATCCTGATGCACTTCTTTCTGCTCCTGAAGCAGATACCAGAGAGTTTTTTGCAATAATCAGTTCACTAACCAGATTCATTAGTACATCCAGTTTTTCTATATCCACACGAACTGTACGATTTACCACCGGTTTGGAAACAGGAGCTTTCTTTTCTGCTACTTTTATCGGAGCCGGTTGAGGGGCGGGCTGAGACACAGGCTGGGGAGCCGGCTGGCTTACTGTCTCTACTATCTGAGGTTCAACCACAGGCTTTGGACTAGGCTCTGCCTCCACCGGAGCCTTGGGCGGCTGAGGTACCTCTGCCAGTGTATCCAACTTTTCACTGCCTATTGTATCTCCATCTACACCTTCAATTTCAGAAACACTTTTTGCGGCCTTTACCACCTTATCCAAAGGACTGTCAGAAATAAAAATCAAACTAAAATCCAAATCAAATTTTTCATCTTCAATATCCTGAACAGGCGGATTGGAAATAATTACCTCTCCCAGTTCCTCCAGAGCCTTAAATACCAAAAATGCTCTGGCTGCCTTTAGAATACAGGTTTCCTGTACCTTGACCGTAAGACCAAACACATGTTTTCCCTGTTTAATTGCCTCTTTTAACACATGTTTTTGTGTATCATCAAACTTGATTCCCTGCCACTTGCCTTCTCCTCCTAAGGACTCACCACCGGATGACTGGCTGGCCTCCTTTTCCACTGGGGGAGCTTCTGGCTTTTCTTCCTCACCTTTGGAATCTAAAATTTCATTTAACAGCTTAATTAAAGGCTCATTATCATTCGTTCCCTCATCTCCGGTTTCCTGGATGGTATTCATATATTCCTCCAGGGCATCCAGACACTGAAAAAGGATGTCAATCAAGTTACCTTTTACTTTAATTGTGCCATTACGAACTTCCGAAAATACATTTTCCATATCATGGGTTAAGTTTTGCATTCTCTTATAGCCCATGGTTCCAGCCATCCCCTTCAGGGAATGAGCCGCCCTGAAAATTTCGTTGATGGTATCTGCATTTTCAGAATCCTGTTCCAGATTCAATATTTCTGTATTTAAGCTTTGTAAATGTTCTTTTGTTTCGTCAAGGAAAATTTCGAGATATTGGCTTACATCCATTTCACATTACCCCCACGTTCATTATGATCTCCTGTGCTATCTGCTCCAGAGGAACAACCTGGTCAGCCAGTCCGGCATTCACAATGTTTTTAGGCATACCATAAACTGCACAACTTTCCTCATTCTGAGCAATCACATGTATTTTCTTCTTCGTTTTCAGATGAGTAATTCCTTTTGTCCCATCTGCTCCCATCCCTGTCAGGACGGTACACAGAACCATATCATATCTGCACTCGGCCAGAGATTCATACATATAATTTGCACAGGGCTTTACACCCTCCCGTGGTGCCTCATCAGAATAGTTTACCACATGTCTTCCTCCACTGGGACGAATATTCAGGTGCTTGCCTCCCATTGCAATATACACGTTTCCTGCCTCCAACACGTCTCCCTCTGCTGCTTCTTTTACTGTCAATTCACAAAGTGTATTCAGACGTTCTGCCAGGGATGCTGTAAATCCTGCAGGCATATGCTGTACAATGACGACAGGGGCTCCAAGCTTGGCTGGCAGTCTGGGGATTACTGCATGAAGTGCCTTGGGTCCTCCCGTTGAACTGGCAATTGCAATAATCTTGTTTCCAGATACCATACCGGCATGCTTACTTACCAAATCCACCATTTTCTTTGCCTTTTTTGCTTCTTTCATGGAAAAGGCTTTTGTAAATACCGGCATTTTACTCTCAGTGGCAGCTTCTATAATTTGAATCAGACGCTGCTTAAAAAAGCTTTTCTTACATTCCAAAATATTATCTGGCTTATGTACAAAATCAAGGGCTCCCAGATCCAATGCATCCAATGTAATCTGTGCCCCCTCTCTTGTATCTGTACTGGCCATCACTACCCTTGCCGAAATCTTCTGTTTCCTAAGCTCCTTCAGCAGCTGTATACCATTCATTTTCGGCATATTTACATCCAATACAACTGCATCGTAAGTATTCTTACGCAGAAGCTCCAGTGCCTCCAGCCCATTTGTAGCTCTGTCTGTCACTTGGAATCTACCATCTGAATCTATTATATCACAAAGTACCCTTCTCATGAGTGCAGAATCATCAACAACCAGTATTTTTTTCATACTCATCCTCCTATCGGCTACCCTTTCCTTGGAATATATGAGAAAAAAAGGCTGACATTCCCCTTCTCACTGTAACCTCCTGTATTTCTTTATTCATCAATCGAGCAGCAATCTGTTCATAAGCCAAGGCTGCTTTAGCTCCCGGACTTTCCATAGATACCGGTTTTTGCTGCATTACCGCACGACTCAACTGATAATCTTCCGGAACTTCTCCCAAATATTCCATTCGTACCTTCAGATATTTTAGCACTACCGCATTCAACTTCCGGTAGAGAATCTTTCCATCTCCTTTTTGTTGCACCTTATTTGCCACCATTCTGATTTTGGTAGCATCCGGAGAATACCTCGTATTCTTCCCAAGCACCTTCAGTAAGGAATAGGAGTCAGTAATAGAAGTTGGCTCAGGTGTGGTGACAAGTAAAATTTCTTCACTTGCTAATAAAAATTCCATAACAGCATCGGAAATCCCTGCTCCTGTATCTACAATTACTGTATCTGCAATAGCATCCAACTCTGCCAGATTTCTAACAATCTGTGTCAATTCCTCCTTTGTCAGATTGGAAAGACCTGTAATCCCAGAACCACCCGATACAAATCCTATGTCCATGGGACCTTGTGTAACGATTTCCTTCATACTCTTTCCCTGATAGATTAAATCACTCAGGTTATGCTTCGGTATTGTACCAAACATAATTTCAATATTGGCCAGTCCAAAATCAGCATCCAGTATCACTACTCTCTGTCCCAATTTTCGAAGTTGGACTGCCAGATTAATGGACAAATTCGACTTTCCTACTCCGCCTTTTCCACTGGTGACCGTGATGACACGGGCTAAAGGCTTCCTGGGTTGATTGTCAACTCTTATCGTATTTTCTGGCTGATTATTGGCTCTTATCATATTCCTTAGCTGTTCAGCCTGATCCATAGTCTGTACCTACCTCCTACATTTTTCCTGACAATAACTGTTTCACAGTCTTCTGTGGGTTAAACTCCTCCATATCATCTGGTACGTTCTGACCATAGGTTACATAGGACAGTGCAGCACCTGTATATAATCTGATATTTAAAAGATTTCCCAGCCCTGCAGTTTCATCCAGCTTGGTAAAAATCAATTTATATTCCACCAATGGGGAATAAGCATCCACAATTTTCAAAAGATCTCTGTATTTAGTAGTTGCACTCAATACCAAAAAGACATCCTTCTCTGCCTTTCCGTCCACAGAATGAACTACATCCACCATTCCCTGCTTCTGTTCTTCATTCTGATAAGAATGACCAGAGGTATCTACAAAAATATAGTCATAATTGGTAAACTCTTTCAGAGTCTGCTCTATCTCTTCAGGAGAATAAACCACTTTAAAAGGTACTTCAAGGATTCCTGCATAAGTTTTCAGCTGCTCTGCTGCAGCTATTCTGTACGTATCTGAGGTAATCATTGCTACCTTCTTTTTTTCTATCAGTACATATCGGGAAGCCAATTTAGCAATCGTCGTGGTTTTTCCAACTCCGGTAGGACCAATAAAAAATACCATTTTAGGTCCTCGCTTAGAAGGAGTAATCCCCTCTGCATCACCAAACTTCAGAATCATCTTTTGATAAATATTAGCTAAAGCATAATCAAAGGGCAGATTAGGCTTGGCACTTCTTTCAATTTCATCAATAATCTGATTGGCATACTTCTCATTTACTTCATTATCCAAAAGAGTGTTGTAAATCAGCTTCATAAAACGAAGCAGTTCACTGGTATTTTCTTCCTCTTCTATTACCTTATCTTCTTCCGGCTTCTGGAGCTGCTGCTCCAGAAGCTGATGAAGATTGTCCAGCTTTTCCTTTAAAATCTTACTGTCCCTCTTTTCCTCCTCTGAATCCTCACGAGTAAGGCGGGATACAGGATATGGTTCAGAAGATGCAAGAGGGATAACAGCCGCAGGAGAACCACTATCCCTTCCACTCTCCGGCTTCACTTGTATATTCTTGTCACTTTCTTCCTCCAGAGCAACAGTTACCTCAAAGATTTCCGGAAGTAAAAACCCAAACATTCCCTTTCTTTTGGTACTCTTGGAGTTCATAATTACCAGATTGTTTCCCAGCTCTTTCTTTGCAGCTTCAACCGCCTCACTTTCAGTTTTTCCTTGGAATTTCTTAATTATCATGCTACAGTCACCATCCCAACAGATTGTAATTCCACATTTGATTCAATTTCATTATAGGAAACTACGATTAAATCCCTATAATAATCTTCTGTCAATCTCTTAAAATACATACGAACAATCGGAGATGTTATAACAATAGGATTCTTGCCCAGATTTTCCAGCTTCTGTATCTGCTCTCCTACTGATGCAATAATTGCCTTCGTCCTCTCCGGATCCAAGGCCAGATAAGCTCCCTGCTCCGTCTGCTTTACACTATCCATAATCTCCTGCTCAATCCTTGGATCTAATGTTACCACACTTGTGGACTCATTGGATGGGAAATATCTTCCAGATATTGCTCTCTTTAAACTTTGTCTTACATATTCTGTCAGAATATCTGTATCTCTTGTCGTCGTTGCATAGTCTGCCAGCGTTTCACCAATGGTCAGCAAATCACGGATGGAAATACCTTCACGCAGCAGATTCTGCAGTACCTTTTGTATCTCTCCAATTCCCAAAAGCTTGGGTACCAGTTCTTCCACCAGTGAAGGATGATTTTCCTTGATATTGGCAATAAGATTCTGTACGTCCTGTCTGGTCAGCAGTTCTGCAATATGTTGTCTGATAATCTCTGTCAGATGAGTAGCAATAATAGATGGAGGATCCACCACAGTATAGCCCAAACTTTCTGCACGCTCTCTCTGTCCTTCTGTAATCCAGATAGCAGGCAGATGGAAAGAAGGCTCAAAGGTAGGAATACCAGTAATTTCCTCCTCTACATAACCAGGATTCATTGCCATATAGTGATCAAAGAGAATTTCTCCCTCACTCACCTGTACACCCTTAATCTTAATAATATACTGATTTGGATTTAACTGAATATTATCTCTTAAACGGATAATCGGTACCACTGTACCTAATTCCAATGCAATCTGTCTACGAATCATAACTACACGATCCAGAAGGTCTCCGCCCTGATTTACATCAGCCAGTGGAATAATTCCATAACCAAACTCCAACTCAATAGGATCTACCTGCAACAAACTGGTAACATTTTCCGGTTGTCGGATTTCTTCTGCGGCAACCTCGTCTTCATCCACCTCAGCTTCAATCTTGGCCGTTTCAATCGTGCCGGAAATCACCCTGCCTGTTACAATAAAGAATAAACCAAAGGTAAGGAAAAGCAATGTCTGTAAAGGTGTCGCTATACCCAGTAGTATCATAACCGCTCCTACCAGATAAAGTACTTTGGGAACACCAAACAACTGGCTTACCAGTACTGTTCCAAAATCTGCATCTTTTGAGCCTTTCGTCACCAGTACACCGGTAGAAAGTGAAATCAGCAGTGAGGGAATCTGGCTCACCAGACCGTCACCAATGGTTAGAATAGTATACTTGTCCAATGCTTCTCCAAATTCCATTCCCTGTCGGAGCATACCCATAGCAATACCACCTACAATATTTACTACCGTAATAATCAGACCTGCGATAGCATCTCCCTTTACGTACTTTACCGCACCGTCCATGGAACCAAAAAAGCTGGCTTCTTCCTGTATCTTTTCACGCCTTTTCTTCGCTTCTGCATCTGTAATTGCTCCTGTATTTAAGTCAGCATCAATCGCCATCTGCTTACCGGGCATTGCATCCAGTGTAAATCTGGCTGTTACCTCTGCCACTCGCTCAGAACCTTTATTGATAACCATAAACTGAATCATAATCAGAATAATAAATACAATGATACCAATAATCAGGTCACCACCACCTACATAGCTTCCAAATACGGAAACTACATTACCGGCATCTCCTTTATAAAGAATCAGCTTTGTAGATGAAACGTTCAAAGCAATCCTGAAAATCGTTGTAAACAATAATATGGTAGGGAAAAAAGATAACTGCAAAACATCCTTTGCAAACATACAACTGAATAACACGATAAAGGCTACTGCTATATTGAATGCCAGCAAAATATCCAACAGCCAGGACGGTATTGAAATAATGAGCATTGCAAATGCTGCCACCAGATAAAGTGCAACCCCTATATCCGCTTTTCTCACACCTTACATCTCCTCTCTTCTTATGCCTTGCCCTGCAGATGGTATACAAAGGCCAGTACTTCTGCAACTGCCTGATATAATTCAGGCGGTATTAATTCCCCTACCTCTACATTTGCATAAAGCATTCTGGCAAGGGGTTTATTTTCAACAATTTCAATATGATGCTCTCTGGCTTTATCCTTGATCTTCTGTGCCAGATAATCCTCTCCCTTAGCTAAAACCACGGGAGCCTCATACTTATCAGGATCATACTTAATTGCAACTGCATAATGGGTCGGGTTTGTAATTACCACATCCGCCTCCGGCAGTCTCTGCATCATACGCCTTTGAGATGCTTCACGCATACGCTGCTTTTGCTTACCTTTAATCTGCGGATCACCCTCTGAATTTTTATACTCCTCCTTAACTTCCTGCTTCGTCATCTTCATGTCTTCCTTAAACTTGTACTTCTGGTAGGCAAAGTCAAGAAATCCAAGAAAAATATAGAGTGCTGAAACTCGGATACCCAATTCAATCGATAACTCTCCTATCATGGCAACTCCCTGTTGTAAGGAAATATCATACAGAAGAAAAATATGATTAAATTTATCCTTTAAATAATCATAAACTACATAGATAATCAATCCTATTTTTAACAAGGACTTCAGTAATTCCATGATAGAGTCCTTGGAAATAATCTTTTTAAATCCCTTTATTGGATCCATCTTACTCAGCTTAGGTTGCAAAGGCTTACTGGTAGGTCGCCACTTTACCTGAACCAAATCACAGACAAAAGCAACGATAAGACCTATCACCAATACAGGAAGCAGTATAATTATCATATCCAGTATCGTATCCGTCATCACTCTGCCAAAACTAGCTACTGGCACCTGTCCATCATACATCTTAATAAAGTCAGGAATCTGTGTATACATTCCATAGATACTGCCCAGAAAGCTGTTTCCCATATAACCCACATAGAGCTTCAATACGAGAAAAAGTGCCAGCAGACTAAAGGCATTCCCTATCTCACGGCTCTTTGCCACCTGTCCTTCTTTTCGGGCATCTCTTAACTTTTTTTCAGTAGCGGGTTCTGTTTTCTCCCCACCCGGTCCATCCTTCGCAAAAAACTGGAGATTATATAAAAGCATCACATCATCCCCTCTACAAATGATACCACTACTCTTTTCATCTGTGTAAAAATAAAGTCAGACGCAGAAGGCAGCATACCCACTGTCAAAAATAATACCGTAAGACCAGTTAATATTTTAATTTGAATACCTACTGCAAACATATTCATCTGAGGAGATACCTTAGCCAAAATACCCAAGATTGCATTCAGCATAATCATAACCCCAAAAACAGGAAGACAGATTCGGAATCCAATCACAATATAATTATTCATAAAAGTAAGCATAGACGACATTAGAGCATCCATATTGAAAACCGCCCCACTTACCGGTATCAGGGTAAAGGTATCTACCAATGCTCCCAACAGGTATCTGTACATACCAGATACGATTAGCATCAGCATCAGCACATATTGATAAAAAATACCTGAAATACTTGAAGCCTCATGTGTATTAGGATCCATCAACGTCACCAGAGATAATCCTGTCTCCATATCAATGACATGACCTGCAAATGAAACAATAGAAGTACAGACGCTGGTTCCAAAACCAATAATCAGTCCTACCACTACTTCTTTAATTACGATAATAGCATAGCCCACTACAGAATCATAGACTACTGTTTCATGTGGAGTCATCACAGAAAATACCAGCAATGACACGAATATTCCCAATCCAATCTTTAGTCTTGCTGGGGTATTATTCATTCCATAAAAAGGTGCTACAAATATAAAGCTGGTAATCCTAACCAATATTAAAAGAAAATATTCCAGGTCAGCATAAGAAAAAACACTGTTAATCATAATCTTACCTTATATACATACTAAAATTAGACCACAGTTCAACCATATATTCCGTTACCTGTGTCAGTATCCAGTGGCCAAGGAGAATCAAGGTCAGAAAGACACAGAGTATCTTTGGCACAAATGTCAGTGTCTGTTCCTGAATTGAAGTCACTGTCTGGAAAATACTTATGACAAGACCTACAATCAGTGACACCAGCAAAATAGGAGCCGCAGTTTTAATAATAAGGAATAATGCACTCCCTGAGATTGCAGTTATGTCATCTACCGTCATGCTAAGCCTCCATTCTTAAACGCTAATAAAATGTTTTTACAAGACTTCCAATTATCAGATTCCATCCATCTGCTAATACAAAAAGCAAAATCTTGAAAGGCATGGAAATTGTCGTAGGCGGTAACATCATCATACCCATACTCATTAGAGCAGAAGCTACTACCATATCAATTACTATAAAAGGAATATAAATCAAAAATCCAATTAAAAAAGCTGTTCTCAGCTCGCTGATGATAAAGCTGGGAACCAATATGGAAGTTGGAATATTTTCCAGCTCTCCATCCCATTCAATCTGACTGATTTCCATAAACAGACGGACATCCTTAGTTTGAGTCTGACCATACATAAACTCCCGAAAAGGCTGCACTGCAACCTCCAACGCCTCAGCCTGATCCATAGTACCTGCTTCAAAAGGTACAACAGCCTCCTCATACACTGTTGACAGTGTAGGCTGCATAATGAAAAAGGTTAAAAACAAAGCTAACCCAATCAGTACCTGGTTTGGAGGTGCTGTTTGGGTATTCAAAGCCGCCCTCGTAAAATGCAGAACAATAATGATTCTGGTGAACGAGGTCAGCATTATAATTAAAGTTGGTGCCAAAGCAATAAGCGTTAGCGTAATCAATATTCTGAGAGAACCGCTCAACTGTCCATTTCCGTCATTATATGTTACCGTCACAGTATTTGCAATATTAAGTTCATTCAACGCTTCCGCCGTCTCTGCCTCGCCAGGGTTTCTTACATTTGTCCTTTCCTCTGAGGTACCGGTCAGATTAGACTCCCTTGCTGATGCATGTACCGAAAGCGGATTAGCTATACACAACAATATGCCTGCCGCAAACAGCAGGCATATTATTTTAAAAACTTTTCTTCCGGAAACAAATTTATTCATCTATCTTGCCTATTCTTCATTCTTTCGGTTTTTATCCATCTTTATAGCTTTTTTCAAGAATTCTTTAAAATCGGTGGTTCCTTCTACCGACTTATCTGATAACTGAATATTTTCCTCAGCTATCTCTGCAAGGAAGGTTACTGTATCCTTGCATATGGCCAAAGCCATATATTGCTTACCGACTCTGACCACCTGAATATATTTGTTTGTTGTCAGTCTATAGGTTTCCACCACTTCTATATTGGCTCCACCCACTCTGCCATTCTGCACGTTAGCTATCCACTTTGTAGCAATCCAGGTAATAGCTAACACCAGAACAAATATAAAAAGAACTGTACAAAGCTGCAGAAAAGAATTTATACTGTTGGTCGCAGCAAGCAGCATGCTTATCCTACTACTTTCTTAACGGCTTCCAGTACACGATCTGCCTGAAAAGGCTTCACGATAAAATCCTTTGCACCAGCCTGAATGGATTCAATTACCATTGCCTGCTGTCCCATTGCGGAACACATAATTACCAGTGCTGAAGGATCCGCTTCTTTGATTTTCTTTAGAGCCTGAATACCATCCATCTCTGGCATTGTAATATCCATGAGAACCAGGTCAGGATTTAACTCAGCATATTTTTCAACTGCCTTTGCCCCATTTTCAGCTTCACCTGCAACATTGTAGCCATTTTTAGTAAGGATATCTTTAATCATCATCCTCATAAAAGCTGCGTCATCGCAAATCAAAATATTCTTAGCCATAACTCTTTCTCCTATTCCCTTTTATTTTATAATTTCAGTTACACGGACACCAAAACTCTCTTCAATTACTACAACTTCTCCTCGTGCTACGAACTTGCCATTAACCAGTATATCAATAGGCTCTCCAGCAATCTTATCAAGTTCAATAATTGTACCCGGTGCAAAATCCAAAATTTCTGAAATTAATTTGCTCGTCCTTCCAAGTTCAACGGTAACTTCCAAGGGAACATCCATAATTAGACCAATATTTTCATTACTCTGCATTCCACTATAATCCGTTGAAAAAGTCTGGAATTGTGCAGGTTGAACATTCATATTCTGCTGCGGCATCACCATCTGCGGCATTACCATCTGTTGCTGCATAACATTGCCTCCCATCATCTGCGGTGTATTCATCTGTGGTATATTCATTGGTTGCTGATATATACCTTGCCCCATCATTGGCTGTGCCTGAACTGGTGGCTCATAAGGAGCCGGCTCAGGTATATGTTCCAGTGCTTCTAACTGATTTCCCATAAATGTTTCATATAGATTTCTTGCAAACTCAATTGGATATAACTGAATAATCTTACTATCTACCAAGTCACCAATCTGC
Source organism: Lachnospiraceae bacterium (assembly GCA_017532145.1). Lineage (GTDB taxonomy): Bacteria > Bacillota > Clostridia > Lachnospirales > Lachnospiraceae > Kineothrix. The sequence goes on from JAFXJR010000126.1 coordinate 16,989, forward strand.
ATTTTGAAAGCAATCTTTACAAAGGTTCCATCCAGAAAGGAAGCAATATCTCCTCCTGATTTAAAAGCATTTAAATCAACCAAGCTAGCATCTGGAGGACTAATATCTATCATTGTCCCCAACATAGTCGACAGGGAGGTAGATGCTGAACCCATCATCTGATTCATTGCTTCAGAAATTGCACTCAGGTGCATCTCTCCCAGTTCACCACTTGTATTGGTGCCATCCCCACCAATCATGAGGTCAGCAATAATCTTTACATCATGTTCTTTTAAGACAAGGATATTTGTACCTTCCAAACCTGATGTATATTTAATCTGTATAAAGACACAAGGTCTTTCATACTCATTCATCATGCTCTCCCAGTCAGCCAGTGAAACTCTGGGAGTTGTAATGTTAACCTTTCTGTTTACCAGAGAGTACAGGGTAGTTGCAGAAGAACCCATGCTGATATTAGCAACTTCACCAATTGCATCTTTTTCAACATCCGTCAACAGACTGTCATCCTTGATTTCATTAATTGGTTCTTCTGCTACAATTTCTTCTATTGCTTCTTCCGCAGCTTCATCTCCAATCTGGAAATCCGTCTCCATCTCTGCTTCCTCTTCCGGCAAATCTATTCCGTTTAACAACGCATTTATTTCGTCATGAGATAACATTCCGTCCACGTTATTCCCCCTCTCTGATTACCGATGTGACCCTAACTGCATAATTGTCTTTTGAAGACCCCGGTAATGCAGTGAATTTCTTTATATTTCCAACATAAACACTCAGCTCGTTCTCAACACTCCGATCCAATCTGATAATATCTCCCCTCTGGAGATTAGTAAAGTCATGGACAGAAATTTTACTTCTGCCGAGTACAGCCTTTACAGGAACTTCTACTCTTCTAATCAGAGCCTCCACATAATCCTGATAATTCTGATCATCCTTATCCTGCATCGTTGAATACCAATACTTTGTATTCAACTTATCCATCACATTTTCCAAAGTAAAGAATGGCAGACAGATATTCATCAAACCTTCCACATCACCAATCTTTAAATTTAATGTGACAATTGCTATCATATCACTGGGAGCAATAATCTGTGCAAACTGAGGATTGGTTTCTATCCTCTCTATCATAGGCGATACGTCTACGACATTCTTCCAGGGCTCCCGCATCAGCTGCGTACAAATAACCATTATCTTTTCAAGAATCGTCATTTCTATCTCTGAGAAATCCCTATCCTTCTCAAGAGGACTTCCATAGCCACCCAACATCCTGTCTATAATAGCAAAACCAAGGTTGCTGGAAAGGTCAATAATAATATCACCTGGCAATGGAGAAAAATCTACAATTCCTAAAATAACAGGATTAGATAATGCATTTGAAAATTCAGAAAATACTACTGTCTCGGAACTTGCAACACTTACCTGTATATTTTTTCGTAAATAAACCGGCAAATTAGTAGAAAGTAATCTACCATAATGCTCATAAATGATTTCCAATGTTCGCAGATGTTCTTTTGAAAACTTAGTAGGACGTTTAAAGTCATAATTTTTGACTTGCTTTTCATCCTTAGTATTCATTTCACCTACTTCTAAATCCCCCGTACTTAGCGCGGCGAGTAGATTATCTATTTCGCTTTGTGACAGTACCTCACCCACTCAAGTCACCTCCTGCCTATTTATTTATAGGAGATTATTGGAACTTAATGTCACTAAACGATACATTATATACAAATTCAGAATCAAACATCTTCTGTACGACAGCCAGAATCTTTTCTCTTGCTTCCTCTTGAGTTGCCGGCTCACGCAGTACATCTATCGTATAGCTTCCAATTATGTTTGTAATCTCTCCGGTAATCAACGGCTCATATGTTGCCATGCTTTCTGCACTTCCATAAGTTTTATATCCCTTATCCTTTGTGTTTAATGAAAGTGCTACAGATACCAGACACCAATGGGATGAACCATCTTCGCTGTTCTGCAATGCTATAGTCATAGGCTCGGAAATATGATATACCTCTGTCTGAGAAAGCGGAATCATCTTTTCCTCTTCAGCCTGATCACCCAACTCAAGTTTTAATACTGAAGCAATATCGGTTACCAGCTCACTGGTTTTCTGGGTTGCTCCCATCATGCTAAACATCATTACTGAAGTCAAAACGATATTGACTATCAAAAGTACAAGCATCAGTATCGACAATAAATTTTTCTTCATGTAGAACTTCCTCCAAATTTTTTAATAGGAACTCAGCGAATGATAGATGCGTATCTCTACTCTTCTATTCATCGCTCTGCCTTCTGATGTTGAATTATCCGCAATCGGTATATACTCTCCCCGTCCAGAATGCTTAACCATAGACGGATCCAAATTGGTATTTTCTATCAGATAATTAAACACCGAAAGAGCTCTTCCACTGCTAAGTTCATCATTATTTGAATACTTAGCTCCCGACATAGGCACATTATCCGTATGTCCTTCTATTTCAATAGTACTTTCTGCATAGCGCTCCAGCATCACACCCAGCTTATCCAATACCGGAAGAGCTTCTTGTTTTAATACAGCACTTCCTGAATCAAACAGCATTGCTCCCTGTAAAGTAAGCTCTACATACTGAGAGGTAAATTCAATATCCATAGTACCATCCAGATTTTCCTCTACAACAGCTTCCTCTACTCTTTCAGCCAACTTCTCAGACTCTTCCAGCCTTGCCTGTTCCATCTTCTGTTCCATTTCCTGAAGATCTTCTGGTATAATTTCTCCATCATTGGCCTTTCCTGTACTATTTATGTATTGATCCAGTTCATTCAGCTGACTTACCCCATTACTAATCAGAACACCATCACCAATCGCAGTCGCTCCCGCACTAAAGATACTGAAGGTTTCATTGAACGATGCTGCAATCAGTTCAAACTTCTGTGCATCTACAGTAGACATGGCAAACAACATAACGAAGAAACACAGCAACAGGTTCATCAAATCGGCGAAGGTATTCATCCATAAGGGACTTCCCTTTCGTGGATTTTCAGGTTTTGTCTTTCTAGCCAATCGGCTCACCTCCGTCTTCTACAGCTTCACTCTTCTTATCATCAGGTGACAGGAAGGATTTCAGCTTCTCTTCTATTACTCTCGGGTTCTCACCCGCCTGTATGGAAAGAAGTCCTTCAATCATAATTTCCTTCATCATTACTTCTTCCCCATTATTCTCTTTTAATTTGCTGGCAACCGGAGCACAAACCCAGTTCGCCAAAAGGGAACCGTATAAAGTTGTAACCAACGCTGTTGCCATACCTGGTCCTACTGCTGAGGGGTCATCCATCTTCTGAAGCATATTAATAAAACCAACCAGTGTTCCAATCATACCCCATGCAGGTCCCATTGCACCGAGTGACTCCCAAAATCCAACCTTAGACTTATGTCTGTTCTCCATACTGGTCAACTCAGTTTCCATAATTGCTCTTACCAGTTCCGGGTCGGTTCCATCTACAATAAGTAAAATTCCTTTTTTCAAAAACTCATCTTCCAAATCCGTAGCAGCTTCTTCCAGAGAAAGAAGACCTTCTTTACGAGCAATGTTAGACAGTTCAATAATCTTCTCTATTGTTTCCGGTGTATTAAAGGTAGGTGTTTTCAATACTAGCTTAAAGCTCTTCAATCCGCCAAGGAAATTCGTCAGCGAGTAAGAAGCCAAGACACAGCATAAAGCACCACCAAACGTAATAAACACCGATGGAATGTCGATAAAGTTACCGAATGCTCCCAGACCACCGCTGGTAACGATACCGAATACAAATACTACTCCACATAAAATAAGACCTACAATTGATGCTATATCCACAACCTTCACCCTCATTTCCGCGTCAATCCGCAAAAATATCCTTTCTGTACAATTTTACTAGATTTTTCACTTCTTGTCTACTTTCTTTTACAATTATTTTGCGTCCTGTAGTGAATGAAATGACCGTGTCGGGTGTTTCCTCTACTAATTCCATTAAATCGGGATTTATCAATACTTTTGTTCCATTGATTCTAGTTACTTCTACCACAGTTCAACACTCCCCTCGCCGTCGATCTTTTCACCTGAATTTCTCTTTCAAGCCCACCTGACAAGCAGTGCCCTCCTCACGAGACATCTTGAATGATACAATCAATGGGGAACTTTGTATTCAGTTCCCCATTCAATTGTATCAGCTACATTATATTACTATCGCTTCAGATTTGTCAATTCTTCCAGCATTGTGTCAGAAACTGTAATAATACGGCTGTTTGCCTGGAAACCTCTCTGCGTAGTAATCATTTCTGTAAATTCCTGGGACAGATCCACATTACTCATCTCAAGGACACCTGACTGCATGTAGCCGGTACCACTGGCTACAATGTCCACACCCTGTCCATCAAAAGCACCGGAGTTCGGTGTCTCAGAATACAGATTGTCACCTTCCTTTGCCAGACCTGAAGCATTGGCAAAGACTGCTGTAGCAATCTGTCCTAATACCTTACTTAAACCATTGTCATAGGAAGCAGTAATTACACCATCCTGCCCTATACTAAGGCCAATCATTTCTCCATACTTACGTCCTGCACCCAGACCAGTAGAAGTACCTGTAACAGCACTTACTGTACTGGAACCGTTATTATTCAGGTTGTTTAAGCTGGAAAAGTCAAGCTGAATATCTTCAAATCTGGTATCAGCTGCATTCAGACCCAAGGTAATAAAGCCCTGTCCATTTCCTGCAATACTCTCAAACTCACCGGTTGCGTGATCAAATACAAGATTTGCTGCATTGTCTACATTCTTCTTTGTTACTGTCAAAGAACCGTCAGCATTAATCATATATTCTGTTACATTTTCTGCTGCAAGATCCAGACCATACAGAGCCAGAATCTGCTCATCACTGGGATCTCCCCCTCCGGGTGCCAAAGGTACACCAACATTGGTAACCTTTATATCTCCGGTACCATCTGCAGGAGCACCTCCAGGTCTGATAGTAACACCAGTTACGGTAAGTGCTGCTGTTACACCATTTGTAGGAGCATAAGCACCTGCCACTCCGGCAGCAGTAAGATCAGAAATAACGCGTAAAGTTCCATTCGAATCTACTGTTGCCTCTGTAATATTTGCTGCTATTGTTGCTTCAATACCATAAACATTCTGCAAAATATTTGTATCTGGAGGAGCCAATGTGGTATTTATATCTACAGTGCCTATAGCTGTTCCATCCGCTCCATTAAACGCAATCTGTCCATTGGTTACCGCCGTACCATTCACCAGATTGTAAGGAATAGAAGTAGAAACCTCCAGCGTCTGACCAAAGGAAACATTTGCCATTACCGTATCACCTACGCTGGCACCATTGGAATCTAAAATATCATCCAGCACTACATAGTAGTTGTCATCGGATTCTGTACCATGAACACTGAATTTAGCAGTAAACTTATGTCCCTGCTCATCGAAGAATTCCATATTGAGGATTCGACCGGAGGTACTGTTTACTCTGGTATCATTAGCATCAATAATACCGGTAATTCTTGCCTGAGTCGTTGCCTCTGCAGGAGCGGTCAGATTCTTTTCATCCATTACTCTTAGAGGGGTTACTCCTTCCGGCTTAGGCATTCCTGTTTCAGGATCCACCTGCCAGCCCATTACATTATAACCTGTACTGGTCATCGCCAGATTACCCGCTGCATCCACATAGAAAGAACCATCTCTGGTAAAAAAGTTCTGTAATCCGTTACTTACAATAAAGAATGCCTCTCCTGTAATCATAACATCAAAGGGATTGTTTGTTGTCTGTGCTGCACCCTGCTGTGTAATTGCAGTATTAATCGCACCCACCTTTACACCAAGACCAATCTGTCTTGGGTTAATACCACCAACATTCGTTGTAGCATTAGGACCTGAAGCCGCCTGTGTCGTCTGATACATTAAATCTCTAAAAGTAACCGACATAGACTTATATCCAGTAGTGTTTACGTTTGCGATGTTGTTACCGATAACATCCATCTTCGTCTGGTGTGTTCTAAGACCTGCCACACCAGTAAACAATGATCTCATCATAGTTGTATGGCCTCCTAAATTATCTTTCTGTGTGCTGTATTGCTTTTTCTGTCATTCCAAAGCAATAGCCTCCTGGAAGGTCCGGCTAAATAATCACAGCACCATCTATATTAGTAAATATACTTTCATCAGCTTCCGTCTGTTCCATAGCTGTCACTACCGTAGAATTTGGTACATTAACAATAAATGCCAGCTGGTCCACAAGTACCAATGAATCATTAATTCCTTTCGCGCCTGCTTTCATGGCTCCGGCCCGCAGTCGTTCCATCTGATTGTCGGTCAGCTTAATATTCCGCTCCGCCAATCGATTAGCTGCATGTTTGGAAAACCTTACTCCGCTGGCTCTATCCGCATTCTCTGCAGTCCTGTTCAGAAGGTCATAAAAGCTGACTCCATCTGCTTCTCCCCCTGTTCGGCTCTGCTTCGACTGGGTAAAATATTTAGCCTGCAGTTGTTCTATGGAAAGGAACTGATTATTTTGAAGCTTCATCATCTCCTCCTCCTTAAGCATTCCTCCACTGCTGCATGATTTAACTGATTAGCTTTACCTACACTGTGCCCTTATCATCTGCGTTATTGTTATCCTCATAATCCTTTTGAAGTGCCTCAATACGCTTTACATATTCTTCCAGTGTACTTACATCTGCTGATGAAATAAAGGACTGCTCATATTCACTCAAGCCATTATAAAGTGTTGCCAGTGCAATTACAGCCTCTGCATCATCCAAGCTGATATTTGCATAAGAAGGAAGCTCACTTACTGCCTTATTAAATTCCGTCGCCAGCTTTGTTGCATCCAAATATGCCTGATCAGCTACACCATATACATCATCCAGAGCAAATAGAGACTCCTGAATAGATACATATGCTTTATTATTTTCATATACTACATAATCTACCTTGCCTTCAATGGTAGTCGCTTTTCCATAGCTGTCAGTAGTATTTACACTAACTGTCTGTCCTACCAATGAGGAAGCTCTGGTTAGCTCCAGTGTAGCACTCATATTCTGCATCTGCTCCAAAGAGGAGAACTGTGCATACTGTGCCACAAACTCTGTATTAGAGGTAGGCTGTAATGGATCCTGATACTTCATCTGTGCTACCAGCAAACCTAAAAAAGCATCCTTGTCCATACCGGAACTGCTCTTTACACTCTGTGCAAGAGAAGAAGCGGATTGGGACTCTACTATTTTACCATCCTGTATCTGTGCAATTGCTGCCATTTCTACTCCTTCCTGTACGCTTTCACATACCGGTTTTTCTTATGCAGTAAAGTTGACTGTGTTTCCTTCCACACTCATCATGGCTACTGCAATCTGTTCTTCTTCATTCAATTCTGCTGTATCTTCGGGATCCAGTTCATTCAGGTTGATTCTTCTTACCCCTTTTTTCTTTTCTTCCTGAAATTCCTGCTGTCCATTACCTTCACCATTGAGATTCCTCTCAAATTGATGTGTTCCTACAGCAACCTCTACCGCATCAATTTTAATTCCCTGCTCTTCAAAGCTGTTCTTTAACTGGACAAGCTGGCTTTCCACAGCCGCCTTTACCATTTCATTTTGAGTCAGGAACTGTGCGGTAATTACTCCATCCTTAGCAGTAATATTAATATTAATCGTTCCCAGACTGGCCGGATGCAGCTGAATTTCCATCTGTGTCATGTCAGCCTTAATATGAACCTTCATATATTCCATAATCTGATTCATAATATCCTGTGTATTTACACTTCTGGACATCATCGCATTTTCAAATACAGCATCAGCTTTTCCTAAAGCATCCTTATTCACTATGCTTTCTAAAAGAAGATTGGCCTGGGTATCACTTCCTTGCATTAATGCATCACCCTTGCTATTGCCTTCCTTCTCCTCAGACATTGTGCCTTCCTGCATAACCTTTGTAGAAGTTACTTCAGTGGTTTCCGTTTTTGCATTTCCATCTACCTTAACGCTGACCTTAACCATCTCTCCATCTTCTTCTACGGTTACACTGTAATCTTCCTGTCCCTCAGCTTGAACATTTTCTTCTGCCAAAAGCTGAGTCTGCAGATTCGTCATTTCCCCATTCTGAGATTTTAACTGCTCCATAAAAGCTGCCAATTCTTCCGGAGTAATGCCTAACTCTGCTGCCAGGTTTTTCTGTGCCTCCAAGGCCATTCCCAACAGATTCTGAAGGGATTGATAAAGTCCTCCATCTGTCATCAGACCAAGAACATCTGTTCCGCTCAAAGCAAGCACTAGCTGGGTAAGCTTATTAGGATTCATTAAATCGCCCATGGTCATTCCCAGTTTTTCCATAGCACTTACTACTTCTTCCTCCGAAACATTCAGTTCCTTAGCCACTGCATTGACCAGCTTTTCTCCCATCTTTTCTACTTCCTTTTGAATGGTCTCGTCCAGCTTTTTATCCTGGATTGCAGATTTTTCTCCTGCTTCTGATAGCTTATTGCTGTCTAAACCCTTTCTGTCCGTATGACCGACCGTCATCTTTGAGGTACCTGTTACCAGATTGTTACTCTGATAGCTCATCTGCTGACCGGTTGCCTTTCCAAAGGCATCTGCAAAATTTCCAGCTAAATCATCCTGCCTGTTGGACGCTTTACCGGCTGCATAGCTTGCCAAAGTTCCCATACCTCTGA
>JAFXJR010000127.1 GCA_017532145.1 Lachnospiraceae bacterium
AAAGTCCTACATGGTCACAGATATCCTCCAGCTCTCTCAGATTATGAGAGGCAATAATGGGGGTCAGTCCCCGTCTCTCCATCTCTTTGGCAAAGATACTTTTAATTCCCTGACGCATCACCGGATCCAAACCGTCAAAGGTCTCATCGCAAAGCAGATAACGGGTATTGGCACAGATACCCAGAAGTAAAGCCAGCTGCTTTTTCATTCCTTTGGAAAGGTATTAATCTTTCGCTTTTTATCCAACCCAAACTTGTCCATATAATCAGAAAAATCGTCTCTGCGAAAACCTTTATAGATAGAGGCATAGTAACGCTCCATCTCAGCCCCATTAGCATTAGCAAAAAAATAAGGTTCATCTGCGATAAAGAAAATTCTGGCTTTAGCCTCTATATTATCGAATACAGGGAAACCATCCACCGTAATCGTTCCCTCGTCTGCCTTTAATACGCCCGCTACCATCCGCAGCACCGTACTTTTTCCTGCACCATTGGTCCCAATCAGCCCAAATACTGTATTCTCCCTCATCGTTACGCTGACATGGTCTACTGCCAGTATATCTTCGAAGGATTTACTTATATTGATAACTTCAATCATTCTGTCTCTCCTCCTTCACCCCATTCAGATAATCCAGAAAATCTTTTTTTTCCATTCCCAGTTCCCTTCCCTCCTGATACAGCAATAACAGCCGCTGTTTCAGTTCTTCTTTTCTTTCTTCCAAAAGGGAACTGCTGTCAGAAATAAAATTACCTCTCCCCTTTATCGTATAGATATAACCCTGCCTTTCCAGCTCTGCATACGCCTTCTGTATCGTGTTGGGATTAATGGAAAGCTCCATAGCCAGACTGCGTACGGATGGCATCTGTTCATCCTTTACCAGAACCCCCTTTAGAATGAGCAGCTTAAACCTTTCTACTATCTGCTCATAAATAGGTCTGGTATCTTTATAATCCAGAATTATCATATGCTCTCCTTTCTTCCAGTTTTGACAGTTCCGTTTATTGTGTACTATCACAACTAGTACACTTAGTATATATCTATTCCTTCTACTTGTCAAGAATGAAATTTTCTGTCCTTGGAAAAAAATAAGGCACTCCTTTCAGCTTTTGCAGGTAGAAGCAATCATGGGTTTTATTAATATCATAGATGCCAGGGTCAAAAGGTCATCTATTTTCTTGCTTGTATGAAAGTAGATGACTTTGGAATCCACAAAACATAAGAAAGCAGCCCCTCAGTGGTAAACTAAGAGGCCACTTTCATTATTATTTTCTTCTCTTTATTTCCATCGAATCAAAGAATAGCTGTCTAAAATCTGAAAATATTTCGCCAGACGCACATACAGAGGCTCTGCCTGCTCTCCAAAACGTTCTTTTACCAACTCTCCCAAACAGGCAATATCCTTTTTTCCATCCATCAATGGCCAGACAAAGCTTCCCATTTCATCCAAATGGATATAGCTGATTCGAGGTCTGCCAAACAGCTTTTGGGCAATCAGCGGAAAAAAACCTGTATTTTCTTTATGCAGAACAATCAATCCCTCTTGCTCTGATGACCATTGAATCTGCTCCTCTGGTATAGGACGACGTGCCAGATAGTTTTCTGTTGCGGATATTTTTTTCATGATTATTTCCCCTTTTTCTTTTTCCAGGCTGAAAATCTGAGTAAAGACAGTATCACCAGCCCAAACAGTACCAGACTGGCTATTGTTGCCATCGTCTCCGGCAGATGTAGTATACCAGATAAATCAATTGCCTTGTCCAGTCCAAAGATAGCTAATATGGCCAAGAGGATACCTACCAATCCTTCTCCTGCTATCATTCCGGAACAATACAGCATACCATCACTGACTCTCTGCTTTTGTTCTTCCGGGCTTCCTTTCTTTTTTTCTACCACTAACCGAATCAGACCTCCCACCATAATACAAGCATTAAGATGTACCGGCAGATAGACACCAATGGCAAAGGGCAGTACGGGAATCCTTAAAATTTCCATGGTAAGAGCCAGAAATACCCCAATGAAAACCAAGCCCCAGGGCAGGTTATTTTCCATAACTCCTTCTACAATCATCTTCATTAAGGTAGCCTGAGGAGCTGCCAGCTGCTCTGAACCAAAGCCCCAGGCCTGATTTAGCAAATACAAAGTAGCACCAATAGCCAGGGCTGCAGAAGCTACACCGATTATTTCTCCTATCTGTTGCCTTTTGGGAGTAGCTCCCAGCAGGTAGCCTGTCTTTAAATCCTGAGAGGTATCTCCTGCGATAGCAGCTACGATACAGATAATGGAGCCGATAGCAATAGCACCCTGCATTCCATAAATCCCACCATCTCCTGTCATCTTCAGAATCAGTGCTGCCACCAATAAGGTAGCAATAGCCATTCCAGAAACAGGATTGTTACTGCTTCCTACCAATCCTACCATACGAGAAGAAACAGTGGCAAAAAAGAAACCGAAAAGCACCACGATAACTGCTCCTACAGGAGTCACTGGGACGGCAGGCACCAGCCAAATCAAAAGAGTAATTAAAAGGATACCCATAATCACTCCTCCCAGATTCAACTCTCTGGCTGTCCGTGTGGCTTCTTCCTTAACCCCTCCTTTTAGATTCTTTATTGCATCCCGAAAGGTTCTCAGAATCAATGGCAGAGATTTGACTAGGCTGATAATCCCTCCTGCTGCCAGGGCTCCGGCTCCAATATACCGGATATAAGTACTCCAAATAGCAGAAGCTCCACCGGCTGCGAACATTTCTCCAATGGGTATCGTTCCCGGATATAGCACCAGTTGTTCTCCAAACAGTACGATTACAGGAATCAACACCAGCCAGCTCAATATACCACCGGCAAACATATAGGAAGCGATTTTAGGACCACAGATATAACCCACACTTAGCACTGCCGGATAAATTTGAGTTCCCATTTCTCCGGGAAAGCTTTTGATTTTAAGAGAAATTTCAGAGGGAGCTGCCTTCAGCCCATCCACCACTAATTTAAACAATGCAGAAAATCCCATACCCGCAAATACTGTTACTGCAGTTCCTCCGCCTTCCTCTCCTGCCAGTAATACTTCTGCACAGGCTGTTCCCTCCGGATAGGGCAGAATACCATGCTCCCTGACAATCAGAGCATTTCTCAAAGGAACCATAAAGAGGACTCCCAGCACACCGCCCAATAGGGCAATTAGTGTCAGCTCTATAATACTGGGCTTATCCATTCTTCCCTCTGCTGCCCATAAAAAAAGTGCAGGCAGGGTAAAGATGGAACCGGCTGCCAAAGATTCTCCGGCAGAACCCACGGTCTGTACCATATTGCTTTCCAGAATAGAATTTCTGCGCATAACTACACGAACCACCCCCATGGCAATTACTGCTGCAGGAATGGAGGCTGATACCGTCATACCTACTCTTAATCCCAGATAAGCATTAGCAGCACCAAAGATTACCGCAAGAAAAATTCCCATAAGAATAGAAGTGATGGTAAACTCCGGAGTAATCTTTTCTGCTGGAATATAAGGCTTAAACGGAGTTTCTTCCTTAAAAGATTTTGTGGATGTTGTAGATTTCATAAGTCGTCTCCTTACTGGTTAATTCTTATCTATTCTATCGAAAACGCTTATTTTATTCAATAATCCAAATATTTCCTTATGTTTTAAGATTTTCTTTATTTTCGTATATATCGGCAAAAGCCTCTCACCTGTGGTGGGAAAACTCCCTTAGGCGAAAGGCTTTTTGTTCTTCATTTTTTGCTCTGTGTAATGGAAAGCGCAAAGCAGTCAATGGGACAGTAAATTCATCTTCCATGCACTTAGATATGTACTTCTTTTTTCAGCCACTCTAATGCTTCTTCCACTGTAGCAAAATGGGCTTCCTTTACTCCGGTTTCTGAACGCTGTGTATTCTTTTGTGCCTGTACCTTAAGCATAATAGAGTTTCCCTCTGCAAAAGCAAAGGCTTTACATCCAGCCTCCACAAATTTTTTGGTCATCTCTACTAACTCACCACCCTCTGCAGGAGTAACCGGACTCATTTGGGAACAGTCTGCAATATAGGCCCAGCCTGTCTTTTGCCATTGTTTTGCCTGAGACAACACCATCTGTGAAAGCCATTTTAATTCTTCAATATTTGTCTTTCCTACTCCAGCGGAAAGGACAACTCTTCTTCCTGCAATTACCTGTACGGATTGAGCACCTTTTCTTTTAATCATTATCGTTTCTCCTTTTTATCTTTATCAAAGCGGACATTCACCATCCGCGAATTCCACTTCGTTGAATTTCGCTGCTTGCTCATCACTTCATCACCACAAAACAGTCAAACCACTTTGTGGCGCAATCCATCTTCCCCCACTTAGTACTCGGCATACTTGAAGCATGGGATTTCCTTGATTCAGTTAGATTCTTACCAACGATTTCTCTATTGTATCAATTAATACCTGTTTATCGATAGGCTTTAGCAAATAACCGGAGGGACGCAATCCCAACACTGCAGCAATATGTGCCTTATCTGCTATTGCTGTTAAAAATACCACGGGAATATCCTTCAGCTCCTCATCGTTGCGAATTTCCTCTAAGGTTTTCCTTCCATCCCATTCTGGCATTTCATAGTCCAATAAAATCAAATCCGGTCTCTTTTTCTTTGCCTGCTTAATCGCCATCATACCGGAGGTAGCCACTGTCACATCATAGTCCTTCTCCAAAATCGCCTTTACACTACGAAGCAGGATTCCGCTATCGTCTACTGCCAGAACGGATGTTCTTTTTGTCACAACCTCTTCTGAAACCGGAAGCTGTGCCTCACCAGAAGACTCTGTTATCTTAAGCATTTCATCACATTTTTGCAGCAGCATTCCCAGAGAAGTAGGACGTATAATAAAATCTACCTGCTCCCTTTCTCCATACTTTTGATAAAAATTACATTCCTCCACTGTTCCTACCAGCAGAATGGGGATATAGGAATATTTATCTGAAAAAAAGTTCAGAATCCTTTGATCCAGCTCTCCCACGCCAATCAGAGACAGTACAGTCATATCCGGCTGAAACATCTTTACCATCCCCTTAATCATTTCCAAATTATCCACACACATCTGTGTCTGAAACCGGGTGGACAAATGCTGATTCAAGCTTTTCATAATCTGGTTAAATTCACCCACTAAAAGTATTTTTTTCATACTCATACACTCCATTCCTTTGTTTATTTTTTTTCTTTATTTGATTACTTGGCACTGTTTCGTAGCTTCCCAGCACTAAGCAAACATATTACCATTTTTTAGTTTTTCTATACAGAAAACGGCTTGTTCACTGTCCATATTGGTGACAAAAACACTTAATTTTTCCATATCCTCCTGTATTTCATCCGGATATTGGAAACCTTCCAGCTTTGCCATAATCTCATCCATCTCATCAATATCCATTTCTGTCATCGCCGTCTGCAGCCTATCCAGATAGGTAAGAATCACAGCCTTATCTTCAATAGCCTGTTTTTCCTGCTCTCCTTGCTCCCCTCCTGCCAATGCTATAATTTCCTCCAGTTTCTCTCTATAGCTTCTCCACTCTCTTAAGAAAATGGCATGTAAAGCGTCTATCGTTATTCTATCATTATCTCTGGCTGCATATTCAAGCAGCTTGGCCATACCTCCCAAGACAGTGGCTCCAATCAAATTGGCAGAGCTTTTCATGGCATGCACCTTTATCCTGTACTGTACCAACATATCAGGATGTTCCTTACTCTGTTGATAAAATTCCTCCAGTGTATCTGCCTCTATATTCAGCGTTTTATAAAAATCACAGACTGTACCCAATAACAGCTCCTGATCTGGTAAATGCAATAAGCCATAACTCCAATCTATACCATCTACCATAGGCAGCTCCACCTGCGGTATTTCTACTCTTTTTTCTCCCATTTGGCTATTTTGTACCAACCCTTCCTCTGTCTCTTCCGTAGAGACTTTCTTTGCTGTATCAAATAACAACAGTTCCCGGGGAAGAAGCTTTAAAATCATCTGCTCCAGCTTCTCTGGATAAATTGGTTTTGGAAGAAAAGCATCGAAGCCTTCTGTCAGATACATCTCTTTTGCTCCAGTAATGGCATTGGCTGTCAATGCTACTACCGGACTGTCCAAACATAGATTCTCCTTCAGTTCCTTCATCCGATGCAGGGTTTCTATCCCATCCATTTCCGGCATCATATGGTCTAAAAAAATCAAATCATAGTGCTTTTCTTCTACCCTTTCCAGACAGGCTTTTCCACTGTCTGCCACATCTACCTGTACCTTAATATCCTTTAGCAGATTGACAAACACTTTCAGATTCATTAAGTTATCATCTACCACCAGAAGTCGGGCATCCGGAGCGATAAAGGCAGATGTATATGTATATTCTGTGGACTGCTCCCGAATCCGCTGCTCCAAGTTTCCAATGGGAGTAGAATCCACAATCTGCTGTTCTAAAGTAAAAGAAAAACACGATCCCTGCCCATAAACACTTTCCACCTTTAGTCTGCTCCCCATCAACAGCAAAAGTTGGGTAGTAATATTAATTCCCAGACCGGTTCCTTCTATATTCCGGTTTCTTTTTTCCTCAATTCTCTCAAACTCTTGAAATAATTTAGAAATATCTTCTTCTTTAATTCCAATCCCTGTGTCCTGTACGGCAAAATCCAAGATGGCCTTTCGTCCCTCTATTCTTCCCTGTACATCCAGAGTCACACTTCCCTTCGGGGTATATTTTACTGCATTATTCAGCAAATTTACCAATACCTGACGAACCCTTACATCGTCTCCTAAAAGCTTAGAGGGCAGCTTTTCCTGCACATGAATCTGCAACTTCAGCTTCTTGGCTTCTGCCTTGGCACTGAGCATATTGGAAATATCATGAATCAGACTGCTAAAATCATATTCTACAGGTATAATTTCCAGCTTTCCGGATTCAATTTTGGAAAAATCCAGAATATCATTAATTAGTGCCAGAAGATTCTGCCCAGCATTCTGAATATCCAGAGCATACTCCTTAATCTGAGGATTCTTGGCTTCCCTTAAAATCATCGTATCCATTCCCAGTACTGCATTGATGGGAGTCCGAATTTCGTGGGACATCTGTGCCAAAAATTTTCCCTTTGCCGTATTAGCAGCAAGAGCATCCTGTCTGGCCTCCTCTGCCTGCTCATTCGCTTTTTTCAACTGTTCATTCTTCTTTTCAATCAGTTCCATTTCATGCTTAAGCAGCCTGGCATTTTCTTCTGTATTTTTTGCATACCCCTTAATCACTTGTCTAAAATGCTGAAACAGCATAATCAGGCTAAAGCAGGTAGTTCCAAATCGGCTATATTTTCCCATATCGTTTGCTGCCACTACATACATGCGGACAATATCTACGGTTCCGCCAATTCCCATAAAGAGCAATCCCAGCATTCCCAGCAGTACACTGTTATCCCTTTTTTCCTTTAATATATCCCAATAGGCCCAGGCTACTACTAAAACGGTTAATGCAATCAGTGCATGAGAAACAAATGCCATATTCATAAAGTCCACAATATTGGTTAGCTGCAAGCCTATCTGTATCACAATATTTATACAAATCAACCCCAGAAGCAGCCGCCAACGTAAACGAAAAATCCCCAGCATTCCATTCGCATAGTAAAGGGCAATAAAAAAAGGAAGAATCATTAAACATAAAAATACCATCACCGAATAGAAGGTTTGATTTCCGTAAAAAATATGGAGTATTTTTGTTTCCACAAAATAGTATAAAGAGGCTACTATACAATAGCCGCATAAGTACTGCATTCCACCGGTGTCCTGATGGGAAGCCAGCTGAATCAGAAACAGCAGGAAAAAATTAATTCCACAGATTACAATAACAAGATTACAGATAATATTTACGATATTACTCTGTAATAGCTTTAAAATCAATACATCCCTTTCTCCTATAGTAATACTGCTTAGTCTGGCTGCATAATCTGAATAGGGAGAGGTTATTTCCATCCGTACCTTTCCCTGTGTTAAATCAAACGGAATATCAATAAAATTATACACACTTCCCGGTGTATGTCCAAATCCTCTTACATCCTCTACACCAAACTCATACACCAGATTATCATCCATCCAGACTCGTAGGATTTGGTCTGCCGACAGAAAAGCCAATGTCAAACCAAAATACTCCTTGGGAATTATATTTTCCAGCACAATCTGTTCATCAGGCATACTTTCTCCCAAAAAAGGAAGTTGTTGGATTTCCAGATGTTCTCCATCTGATCCGGTAAATATCCAGCCTTTATTCAGTTTATATACCTCTCCCTTAGAAAGAGTCATATCATCCACCTGGAATACAACGGCTACAAAAATTAATACTACCAGATGAAATGCCAATACTAACCATACGCTTCTTTGAAAATATTTCATCTATGCTTCTCCATATACCTCTATCCTTTACAGGATATACCAGGCATTTTTACTTCTGTTCTTCGCCACATACAAAGCCTTGTCTGCATTGCTGTACAGCCTTCGGAAATTTCGTTCTGAGGGTTCTAAAATTCTGGTGATTCCAAAGACAACACTGGTAATTCGGGCATATTTTTCGTCTGCTGTCATCTCTTCAAAATCTATCATAATTTTTTCCGCTACTGCCTCCAGCTCCTTGGTATCTATTGCGTCTTTATAAAAAAGACAGAACTCAGCTCCACCAATCCGACAGGCCAGAACTTCCTCTCCCTGTGCCTGCAATACCTGGCCAAATTTATGTAACACATCGTCTCCTGTTTGATGGCCAAACCGGTCATTAATCTGTTTAAAATGACTTAAATCCATCATAAACAGACTTCCTCCGCCTCCCTGATTCAGATAGTCCTCCAAAAGAGTAACAAAATAGCTTCTGTTATAGACACCGGTTAAGGCATCCTTATGTGCTAAGTCACTAATCTGCATAAGCATTCGATGATGCTCTGTAATATCAAACAACCATAACATCTGTCCTTGTATATATCCCCCTTCATACAGGGCTTCCACACGCATCTCATAGATACGCTCCTTAAACTCCAAAGTCTTTAGCTTTCCCTCAAAGATATCCTTAAGCATCTTATTTTTATAGGCGTTCTGCTTTAATATCAGCTGTCCGGAAAGCTGTCCAAATATATCCTGTATTCTCTTATTATAGTAGGTAATGATATGATCATTATTAAGTACCATAATCCCTTCCTGCCCATGCTTCAACGCATTTTCACCTGCCAGTGCAATAGAATCAAAATAACCATATCGAATCAACGCCATTCCTACTAAAATTGCAGCAGCCATAATCCCAAATCCAGAAATCTCATACCCTCCGGTCACTCCTGTAGAACGGATAAAATTGGGTATCCAAGGACATAAAATGGCTGCAGCCATACAAAAAATTCTTTTCCTTTCCACTCCTGTAGATTTTAAAATACCCAGAATACAAAGGATAAAACAGCTGACACAGACAATCACCATATAACAAACAAAAGCTTTGAAGCCCCAGCCATATTCCAGTACCAGCCTGGGAAAAGGTCCATCTTCCGCAATACCGATAGAAGTATAGAAAATCTGATTTTCTCTGGTAGTCAGCAGCATCCACATAATCAAAACTCCCATCAGGATTTCCAAAGCATAGATAAAAGCGGGAATTTCCCTATGGCACATCTCTGCCACAAACATGGTAAAGGCCAGCATCAGTAAACACTCACCAAAATACTGCATTAAAGTAGCGATATAAAATCCATCTACATTACCAGAAATAATTTCTTACAGAAAACCAAAGGTATAGATACAGCCACACAGCACCAGCAGCAGGGTGGCAATCTGTCCCCGGGAGGGCTTTGCCCAAAGCACCATAAGTAAAATCCCTATACATACCATACAGGCAATCACATGAAGTGCTACATAGATTTCATAGGCACTGCAGCCAGCCACCAACACCTTGATTGCTGACAGTACCAGAAAATGTGCCGGATAGAAAAGGTAAAAGAAATATTTCCCCAGCACAGGCTTGCCTTTCTCTCCATTATAATACTTCAACACAAGGAGAGGAAGCATAAATCCCAGAAAATACAGCTTATCATACCAAGGCCAGTTATAGTGAGAAAAATGCCATATATGATTTAAGCTCATCGCCACAATCAAAAACACTTCCAAGGCTATCGTCAGACTGCATATCCAGACTGCCTGCTTTTTAAAACCTTTCACATAGTAAAACACAAGAATATACAACATTGGCATAATCGGCCATCCACCAATTCCTATCGAGATTCCAAACAATCCGGCTCCCAACAATATCTTCTGCCAAAGACGCAATCCACGATTTTCACATACAGTTAAAAGCAACAGTCCCAACGTTAAATCGAATATAATATTCTGTCTGTAGTCATATAGTTCACCAAAAAACAAATAGAAGGGTAGCATTGCCACCACACTAAATAGGGCCATACGCATCAGATAGCCTTTTCGACTGGAAGTATGCCGAAAACCTTCTGCAATAAAAAAACACATAATTGGTATGGTAAAACGTCCAATAATATGCATGACCTGTCCTAATGGACTCATAAACTCCACAAAGCCCCAGGCCACATGATCACATACCATGGCACAAATTGCAATTAGTTTGAGCTGTGTACGGTTAAACCCCGCCATTTTAAATCCCCATCCTTATTTCTTCGTTTGTATAGACTTAGTTTTTTTCTATGTTTTAATAATAGATATGATGCTAGGGTCAAAAGGTCATCGTTTTTCTTGCTTGTAGGAAAATGATGACTCTGGGACTCACAAAACATGAGAAAGCAGCCATTTTTCACTGAAAAATGTGCGGATTTCAAATATTTTTAGGATTTCGTGAGTAGGAAACGCAAAGAAATCCGTAAGCATCAAAGGGTCAAATACTTTTGTTCCCAACATTATAGATATTTTCATTATATCGTATTTTTGTTAAAAAGTCATGTATTTTAGGTAAGAAATCACTTAGGAGTAATGATTATGATAGACAGCTATCTTTGTTATTTACTTTTACCAATTGGCAGGTAGCAACAAATCCTCCTTCAGGAATGAATAACATAGTAATCGGACAAACCTGCAAGTTCCATAAGAGTAAAAGTTGCTACAAAACCACGGAAAAGAAAAAAGACATACCAAAAGGTATATCTTCTTTCTTTAAATTCCTGAATTTTCTCTGTAATATAAATCACCAATATGACAAATCAAGTAAGAATTAAACCAAATAAAATTCTTATGTATACGCTATTTCCATCCCCATTTTTTAAACACTTCATGTGAAGATTCTGTTTTCAAATAATCTATAAACTTTTGAGCATTCTCCTTATTTATTGAGTCTTTTGTAATAGCGATAGGTGTTCCTCTATACAATTTCTCTTCTTCAGGAAGTTCAATTAAATCTGTTTCATCTTTTAATCGATAATACCATGATTCATATGTAATCCAAGCATCATATTTAGAATCAGCTTTCCACTGTTCAATAGCTTCTGCACTAGACGTAACCGAAAGGGCAATATTGCTTTCAATCTCAGCAATAAGACCTTTTCTTCCAGCTAAGTCCTCCCACAATCCAAGCTGTCCCGCTCCGTTAACATCAATAATGTCAATACCTTCCTTTGCCAGATCTTCTAATGATTGAATATTTTCTGGATTACCTTTTCTTACTAAAATACCAGACGCTCTTGGATATAATTCTGTTCGTGTACTTCCATCAATTAAACCAACATGACTAACTTCCAACTCACTAAGCATATACTCTGAACCACCATAAATGAGATCCCCATTCTGCTTAGCACTATCAATCCAATTGGATTGCGGACCAGCAACTAAATTTACTTTTATTCCTGTTTCCTCTGTAAACTTCAATGCCAACTCTTCCATAGGACCTTTAGGACCACCTGGACCATAAACATTTAAAACATCAGTACTTCTTGCTTCTGCTGTTACTTTTTCCTGAGTGTCAGACACCTTTTCTTTTCCATTATTGCAAGCAGTCAGACTAAACAGAGTAACTAAAACAGATAATATAACTATCCATTTTCGCATTTCATCCACTCCTTATTATAAAATTCTTTCGTTTCTTATCCTAGATAAGAGAAATCAGTGGTTTTTATAAATCAAACACAAATTATCACCTGTGTTGATGAACAAAATCCTCCTGTTTTTATTTGATATAATTCTTAACTAATCTCATTCTACATAAAATCTCCAAGAATGTCAATATTTTCTCTGCTTACTTTGGTACAGGCAGTAACAGTTCAGCCATACGATTAATGTAATGAGTTTTACACCGGCCTTGCGTTCCGTCGGCTTTCTTCCATTGTAAGTACAGCCAGTTTCCCAACTTGAATAATCGGACTGCCGCTCACGAGTGATTGTCGTTAGGGGTAATATTTTTAGATGCGAGGAGGGTTCGCAAAGATGCAGGCTTCTGTACATTATGTATTTGATTTTTTCCCAAACAGAATAAACCCTAGCGGAGCAAAAGACGACAGAATCATAGACAGTGTGAGATTATTCGTCAACTTTAGCAGAAAGGAGGAAAGTGTGCCTGTCCAATTTTGAATGTATGCCAAAGTGATACTCAAAGAAAGAGGAAAATTGGGAATATAGAGCTGCGCCAAGACAATCAGCAGATAAAAAACTGATGCGATTCCAGCAGAAAGTACGACTTCTGCTTTCGTCATAGAGCGGAATGCCCATAGACCGCCAACCAATAACACAATAAGGAATAAAACACCGTTGAAAATTGCAGAACGAATCGGATCCGCGGAAACTTGCGTAACACCATCTGCGCCAAGCGTCTGAACGGTGAAAAAGAAGCCGCCAATATAGACTGTCAGATAAAAACTGAGCCAACTGGAAATGGCACAATATACAGGCACTTTCCACAATGTTTGGATGCGTAGTTTCATACTTACCCCTCCTTCAGTTTTTTTAAGTATATTATAGCAAAATTACCCATTATGCACAAGAAAAAAGTGGGTGGTCGGAGACTCCACCATATCATTGCACCGCATTGTCTACAAGACTGGCAACCAAGTAGTGCATTTCATTTTCACTGCGGGCATTATGCGCCTGATTTAGAATAGCCTGCTTTTGTTTTTCTGTCATTGTGTAGTAAGCATTCAGCGCAGGTGGGTTCATAGCCAAGACCATGACAACGCCGATGGGAACTTTGTAAAAATCCATATTCTTCTCCTTTTCTTTGGATTACATCAGCATATCAACGGTTTTATCCAGAGCCCAGTTGTGACCATAATACTTTGTCCGTCATCCAAACAGACACCACTGGAATGCAGGGGCTCGACAGCCCCCTTCTGGAATACCAAACGTGTCAATGCCTTTGATAGTGCTTACAGTATACGCTCATCCATGTGTTACCCTGCCGCATCCAGCATATTTTCGATAAATATGCAACAATCTGGCATATATTAGTTTGTTGCTTCTCTATAAGATTATGCAACTCATCTTTATTCATCAAATCATCTCTCACTTTCAAATTCATTTATGCTTATTTTGGATGTCCTAAAATAAATATAAGTGAATTAAAAATGGATTTCAATAAGTCTTTTGAAACGATAAAAAACAGATAATACAACGAGACACTCATTGCATTACCTGCTTAAGGTTATTCCGCTGCTTCTAACATATTCTCAATGAATATGCCATAACCACGTGTAGGATCATTAACTAAAACATGAGTCACAGCACCCACCAGTTTGCCGTCCTGGATAATGGGGAAGCCGCTCACGAGTGATTGTCATTATGGACAACATTTTTAGAGTCTATTTATCTCACTTTGCAGATTTCTTAAAAATTGTCCCGCATGGGCACCATCCATTTGTGTATGATGAAACTGAAAGGATAGTGGTAAATAATATCG
>JAFXJR010000128.1 GCA_017532145.1 Lachnospiraceae bacterium
AAGAAAAAAGAAGGTAAATGAACATTGGGAAGTTGTATTGTAATAAGTGCAGGAGATTTTAAACTCTGTGACATCGAAAAAAAAGCAGGGGATCTTTGTATTGCAGTAGATGGTGGCTACCTATATTGTAAAATGTTGGGACTGGAGCCTGATTTTGTGGTGGGAGATATGGATTCCTTAGAGGAGGAAGTGAAAAAAGAGGTGGCAAAGCTGGAACTTTGCCACCCGGAGCGAGTCATCCGTCTAAAACCGGAAAAGGATGATACAGACACTTTAGCTGCTCTTAGGCTGGGACTGGCACAGGGATATAGGGAATTTTGTATCTATGGTGCTACAGGCGGAAGAATCGAACATACTATCGCTAATATCCAATGTCTGGCCTTTTTAAAGAATCAGGGAGCTAAAGGTTATCTGTTAGAAGCGACCAATATGCTGACGGTGATTCAGGATGAAACGGTAGGCTTTCAGCCCTCCATGGAGGGATATCTGTCTCTTTTTGCTTTAGGAGAGAGAGCAGAAGGTGTCACCATTACAGGAATGAAGTATCCTCTGGAAAAAGCAGTAATTACCCACGATTTTCCTATAGGAATCAGTAATGAATTTATTGGTCAGACAGCACAGGTAACGGTAGAAAAGGGAATGCTGTTGGTTGTGGTCTCCTGGCCGGAATAAGCTAAACCTTCAGGTAATAGCTCTCCAATGCCTGAATAAGGCGGTATAAGCCCATAGCAATCAGACATAGGATAATAATAGAAGTAATCACTAGGTTTAGCTGGAAGACCTGAGAGCCATAGATAATCAGATATCCCAGACCTCTGCGGGCAGCCAGAAATTCTCCAATAATAACCCCAACTAAAGCCAGACCAATATTTACCTTCATATTGCTTAAGATAGTGGGAATGGAAGCGGGAAGCACTACTTGGAAAAAAGCGTCTTTTTTGCTTCCGCCTAAGGTATAAATCAGCTTGATTTTTTCCCTGTCCACTTGTCGGAAGCCAGTGTAGAGGTTGATAATAGAACCAAAAAGAGCCACGGAAATACCAGCTACAATAATGGTATTTATTCCCGTACCCAGCCATACAATAAACAGAGGCGCCAGTGCGGACTTGGGTAAGCTGTTTAAAACCACCAGGTAAGGCTCCAGGATTTCTGCACTTTTTTCTGAGTACCATAAAAAAGTGGCAGAAAGCAGACCAATTACCATTACCAGAAGGAAGCTGAGAAGGGTTTCAAAAAGGGTAATTCCTGTATGGATGAAAAAGGAAAAGTCCTTTACCATTTCCCAAAAACAGAGTACTACCTGACTGGGACTGCTGAAAAAGAAACGATCAATCGTGCCAATATAGGCGGTCAACTCCCAAATAGCCAAAAAAGCCAGAAGAATCAGGATTCTGATTAGCTTAATCAGAGTTAAATGTCGGAAATGCCGGTGTTCATATTGGGTCTGGTAGTTGGACGAAGGCAGAGAGGAATTATTGGTTTTCATCAGAAATCTCCTTCCATAATTGATTGAAATAGCCTGCAAATTCCGGTGCATTTCGGGCAGCAAGGGGAGAGTCGTCCTGCAAAGTCAAATGGATAGGAATATCGCAGGTTACGGCCGCTGGACGGCTGCTTAGTACCAAAATACGGTCGGCCAGACTGATGGCTTCTGACAGGTCATGGGTGATTAAGATGGCTGTTTTGCCTGCCTTACGGATAATTTGGCAAATGTCTGCCGAAACAGAAAGTCGTGTCTGATAGTCTAAGGCACTAAAGGGTTCATCTAACAGCATAATATCCGGCTCCAAAACCAGTGTACGGATTAGAGCAGCACGTTGCTTCATTCCACCGGAAAGTTCACTGGGCTTTTTATCTTTAAATTTATACAGCCCATAATCCTTCAGCAACTGGTCGGCTCGTGCCAGCTTTTCCAGTGTCATCTGATAGTTAATGCCAAGTCCCAGAATTACATTTTGATAAATCGTACGCCATTCAAACAGATGGTCATGCTGTAGCATATAGCCAATCTGAGGTTTGGGGGAAGGAAAATGAATCTGCCCTTCTTCCGGAAAAATCAAACCGGCAATCATCGACAGCAGAGTAGATTTTCCGCAGCCTGAAGGTCCTACAATAGCCAGAAATTCTCCTTTTTGTACCTGAAAGGAGAGATGGGATAGAGCAAGGGTCTC
>JAFXJR010000129.1 GCA_017532145.1 Lachnospiraceae bacterium
GATATTATTATTTTGGAGGAGCGTCTGTCGGAGGTAAGGTATGAAATGGAAAGTATGGAATCTCAGCTAAGAACCTATGACAATCTGATAGACTATTCTACTGTTTATCTTTATATCAGCGAAGTAAAGCAGCTGACACCGCAGAAAGAGGTTACCGCTTTTGAAAGAATAGTAACCGGTTTTGGAAATTCGGTAAAGAATTTGACTGCCTTCCTTACCGACTTTCTGATTGGGCTGATTATCTATTTGCCTTACATCGTCTTCCTTATCATTCTGGTAGTAGCGATTATATTCTTAGTGAAAATTCTGAAAAAGCGTAGGGTGAACAGTGTATTAAAAGGAGCTGGTGCAGGCAAAGAGGTCCAAGGACAAAAAGAAGCTGATACAAGAATCCCAACCGGATTAAATAAAGAAAAGGATTCGTCACCAGAGAGAAGATTTTTTGAGAGCAATGCAGAGATACAGACTGGTCAGACAGAATCGGTAAAGGAGAACGGCCTACAGTCATCAGAAACAGAAGGTCAGGATACAGACAAAAAAAGTAGAGGAGGACATCGTGGAAAATAAGTTTAAATCAGGCTTTGCCACCCTTATTGGTCGTCCAAACG
Organism: Lachnospiraceae bacterium; assembly: GCA_017532145.1. Lineage (GTDB taxonomy): Bacteria > Bacillota > Clostridia > Lachnospirales > Lachnospiraceae > Kineothrix. The sequence goes on from JAFXJR010000129.1 coordinate 609, forward strand.
TGGGAAAATCTACATTGATGAATTATCTCATCGGTCAGAAGATTGCAATTACCAGTAATAAGCCCCAGACAACGAGAAATCGGATTCAGACTGTCTATACCTCAGAGGAGGGACAGATTGTATTTCTGGACACGCCAGGCATTCACAAAGCCAGAAACAAGCTGGGTAGCTATATGGTAAAGACGGCAGAACGTACCCTGACGGAGGTAGATGTGATTCTCTGGCTGGTAGAGCCGACCACCTATATCGGGGCAGGAGAAAGGCATATTTTAGAGCAGCTTTCCAGAATAAAAACACCGGTGATTCTGGTGATTAATAAGACAGATACGGTAAAAAAAGCAGAAATACTGACTTTTATCGATGTTTACAGGAAGGAAATGGAATTTGCAGAGATTGTTCCGGTATCTGCACTAAAGGGAGACAATACAGATACTCTGATTTCCTGTATTATGAAATATCTGCCTTATGGTCCTGCTTTTTATGATGAGGATACCATAACTGACCAGCCTCAGCGGCAGATTACAGCAGAGCTGATTCGGGAAAAGGCACTGCGCTGTCTGGAGGAGGAGATTCCCCATGGAATTGCAGTGACTGTGGAAAAGATGAAAAGCCGTAAAAATGCAGGAAAATCTCCGATTATGGATATTGAAGCCACCATAGTTTGTGAGAGGGAATCTCATAAAGGGATTATTATAGGTAAGCAGGGCAGTATGTTGAAAAAAATTGGCAGCCTGGCACGACCTGACATAGAGGATATGTTGGAATGTCGCGTCAATCTGCAGCTGTGGGTTAAAGTCAGAAAGGATTGGAGAGACAGCGAGCTTTACATGAAAAATTTTGGATATCATCCAAAAGATTCCGAATAGGAAGCGAATAGGAAAGCAGAAAACAGCGAACCCTAATACCAATACAACGATTAGGGGGCGCAAGATGAAGGAATCAAATTACTGGCAACAATTTTTAAATACAGGCAGCATAGAAGATTATTTGAAATTTAAGGAAAATCAGGATATAGCAGGCAGTCTGCAGGAGCGTATCACCATGAAAGAGGACTCATATGCAGGAATTAATCACACTGACAGGGATAGTATTAAATGTGATGCCTATCGGGGAATACGATAGGCGTCTGCTTATTTTAACTAAGGAAAGAGGGAAGGTATCAGCCTTTGCCAAGGGAGCCAGAAGACCGACCAGCAGACTGATAGCTGCCACCTCTCCCTTTGTATTTGGAGAATTTAAAGTTTATACAGGCAGAAGCTCTTACCATTTAGTAGAGGCTGATATTGGTAACTATTTTGAGAAACTGAGAGAGGATTTTGAAGGAGCCTGCTATGGAATGTATTTTCTGGAGGTTATGGATTATTATACCAGAGAAAATAATGAGGAAAAGCAGATGCTAAAGCTGCTCTATCAGTCTCTTCGAGCCCTTCAACTTCCTAGTCTGGAAAAGGAGTTGATTCGTTGTATCTTTGAAATTAAAGCACTGGTCTGCAATGGAGAATATCCAGGGATTCCGCTGGCAGGAGAGTGGAAGGAATCTACTGTCTATACCATGTGTTACATAGAGGACAGCAGTATTGAGAAACTATATACCTTTACCGTAACTGATGAGGTACTGGCACAGCTAAAGGAGATTACCCGACTGTATAGAAAGCAATTTATGGATAAGGAGTTTAAGAGTCTTTCGATTTTAACCGAATCCAGGAAGTCCTCTGCCTCAGGCATATCGGATATTAAGCAAAGCTAAAGGTGTGTGCAGATGATAGTAAAGATAAAAATTCAGCGTATAGTTGAGACACATCTTAGATAAGTTTTCAGATAACTATTGATAGAAAAAGAGTAACTATTCAGTAGGTCTGCACACTTGCTGTGCTGACCGTAGGAAAACGTAATGGCAACAGGCAAAAATCCCATCGCCGTAGGCGATTTGCATGGATTTTTACATCGTAACGGTGAGGGTACTGAACAGTTACGAAAAAGATTTGATAAGCAGACAGTTTTTTACAGCTGTCTGTTTTTTAATATTTATCATCTAGCATTGTGTCTGATGGATTTGGTTTCTACAGTCAGCACAGCAACTGAATAGTTAAAAAAATTGTAACCTTTATCCTTTTATTTTGTCTGATAGATATAGCGATTATTCATGCTTATTTCTACCCAGCAAAAAGAAAGTACAGAGGAAGATACGAATGGAGCAATTTGAAGATATTTATAAAAAGTACTATGAAAAAGTATATCTGTTTCTTCTCAGATGCACAGCAAATCCCTCTCTGACAGAAGAACTAACCCAGGAAACCCTCTATAAAGCTTTTTTACATATTCATCAGTATGAGGGAAGGAGTAGTATCTACACCTGGTTGTGTAAAATTGCCAAAAACACCTGGATTACAGAGAGAGGCAGACAAAAACGGATGGTGCAGCTTCAAGAAGACTGGGAAGCAGAGAGTGGGGAAAATCTGGAGGAGACCATCCTAAAGCGACAGCTACTAGAGCTAATGAGACGAGAACTTTGGCATCTTCCGGAGCCTTATCTGAGCGTATGCACGTTGAGGATTTATGCAGAACTGCCCTATGCGGAGATAGCCTCTGAATATGGTAAATCAGAAAGCTGGGCAAAAGTGACCTTCTATAGAGGAAAGGTAATGTTGATGGAAAGGATGGAAAAGTATCAATGAAAAAAGTATCAATAAAAAAAGACGAGATAGGATGTGTAGTAATTCAGGATTTACTTCCTCTCTATGAGGATGGTTGTTGCAGTGAGGAGTCAGGCAGGCTGGTACAGGAGCATTTGGAAACTTGTGACTTTTGTAGAGAAAAAAGCAGATTGTGTCAGGAGAACCTGTTTTTATTAGAAGAAGACAGAAAGGAAGAAGTAGAGATAAAGAAAATACGGAGAGGAATCCGACAGATAAAACGCTGGAAGGTGGGAGGAATCACAGCCTTTCTTCTGGCTTTGCTTCTGATTTTTGTAGTACTTCCCGGTTGGAACTATATTCATGGTTCAGGGATTACCTACACTAATCTGAAAGCCATATATCTGGCTAATGCCTTTCAACAGGCACTGGTGTCAGGAGACGATGAAAAAGCCTATGACTATTTAGATATCCGCTCTGCTTATGATAGACTGATTACGACAAAAGTACAGGAACAAGCAGTAAGAGAGGGGATAGCTGAAATACAGGAAAAGGGA
>JAFXJR010000130.1 GCA_017532145.1 Lachnospiraceae bacterium
CTGCTCCGGCATTTGGAAGCTGTAGCTGTTCTCCGATACCGTGGTCAGTTCCTGTGCAGTTCCATCTGCTCCCTTTACAGTAATGCTTTCTACCTTATAGCCTTCTGCCGGGACTACTGTCAGTGTTACTGTTTCTCCTGCAGCTGCCGTCTGACTGCTGGCGGTTACACTGCCACCCTCTAAAGAAGGTAACTGAATAATATAGGATACAGGCTCTGCCCTTTCCAGATTTTCCATAGCCTGCTCCAGTCTCCAATCTGCTTCCTCCACCTCACGGGCAGTTGCCAGCATATTGTATCGGATAGCCTTACCCAAAATGACTGCCTGAAGCAGTTCCTGCTCTATCTGACTTTCTGCTGTTTCCCAGTTCAATCCCTGTTCTTCTAAGAGAACTTCTGCTGCCGCCAACGTATCTGCCAAATCTGTCTTTTCTACTGATTCATAAATCAAAATTTCCTGAATCATATAACCTGAGCCATTGGAGGCAATTCCCTGAATCTTTACAAACCGGGTTTCTGTGGGCTGTTCCAAAGCAACCGTTGTCATAAAATCATTATTTCCGGTTACTGCTTTTGTCAGCTGAAAGTTTTCTCCATCCAGAGAGGTAAGAATATTGAAATCTCTACCCTTTCCTCCATACCGCCACTGAAGCTGTATTTCGCTGACTGTCCGTGTTTCTCCCAAGTCGATACACAGAGAACTGTCACTGTGATCTCCCTTCCAATAGGAAGACCGCTCAGAGGTAGTAGTATCCATCTGGACTGTTGGGTCATCCTTTCTGGTAAAAGCATCTCCATCAATAGCTTTAAAAGCTACACTGATTCTTTGTTCTCCATTATCCTGAGCATCACCTGTCCGATAAGAAGACCCTCCTGCATGGGTATCCTGTGCTACATTTACCTTTCTGGTCAGTTCTGCCGAGGCATTTTGATAATAATCAGCTACTTCCTCTGCTGAGAAAGCCTTATTATATACCTGCAGTCTTGCCAGTTCTCCATGTAATCCTTCTCCAATCTTCTCTAAAGGAAGGGGGAAGGATGAGGCAATAGACGTAAGAGAATTTGGCTGTAATCCGTCCATACTGGAAGCTTGGGAAAGAAAGGTCTGAAAAGCACCATTGACATACAGCTTCGTTCCCTGGAAGGTTCCTACCAGCATAATCTTTACTGCAGTATCATCCTTCGGTATCTGATAATTAAAGTTTCTGGTAAAGTAGTTTACATTTGCCAATAGGTCACCATCAGCATTTCCAGCCACCTGCAGCTGTCCATCATAACCTGAAAAAATAGATGAGGCTGTAGTATTTCTTGCTCCTTCTTCCGCACTGATTCTCATTTCAAAGGCCACACTGTAAGGATAAGAAAGGGTTTTCAATGGTGTATTCATCTGACTGCCTGCAAAGGTAAGGAAACCGTCTTCAGAAACATTACCTTCTGTACTTAAAGTACCATCGTAGCCATTACCACTGGTATCATACACCGTTCTTTTATCATGAGAAAGATTAGTAAAATCATAATCCAATACTAAGGCACTTTGAGAATCTACCTCCATGGCAATCTGTGTACCAGGTCCTTCTCCCAGTCTACTGGCTCTTAGCTCATATTCCTGGAAGGTATCGTCTTCACCGGTTCCATCCCAGGTTTTTTCACTGATAATGGCTATGCCTCGCAGCACTCTTTGATGAATGTCTGCCTCAGTCATTCCTTCCACACTTTGGTCTCCCCAGAATACTGCCTTGGAGCCTAATAGACCAGGCTCGCCTTCCAGAGGATTATTACCACCAAAGTTGGCAGGTGTCCAGTCGTTAAACAGATATTCTGCATTGGGTACATCTCTGTTATCCCTGCCCGGATTTCCATAGACAAAAGCATCCCGGCAGTTTACTACTTCATAACCCTCCTGCATACGCAGTCGGGGATTCTCATAGCTGGTATGCCATAAATCCAGCTGATAATTTGCTGGTAAATCTACTCCACTCAAAGCAGTGGAAGCCGTAGAAAACATACCAGTTCCCGCTCCCCACATACGGATTTTCGTCTGTTCTCCCAGATTGTTCTGGATAATCTGACGAAGACTGTCTGCAAGGAGAGCAAAAGGATCCTTTAATGAAGCATCATGATCCCAGTATTCATCCGCACCAATATGTACAATGTCTCCACTGATAAAGGGATCCGTTCCCTGCGTATATTCCTCCCACAATGTTTCTGCAAACTGCTTGGCCCTGTCTGCATTGTCTCCAGTCAACGCCAGCAGTTCCAGTCCTCCTCTGCTTCCCAGACGATTATCCGTATAGTGGATTCCTCCCTCCAGCCAGTCGATATTATCCGGATTTTCTTTGGCATACTTATTATAGAGCAGAGAATGTCCCGGTAAGTCTATTTCTGTCAGCAGATACATTCCGTTTTCTTCACAAAGAGCCGAAAGTTCCTTCCATTCCTCCTTAGTATAGTGAGGATTTCCCTGATAATCTTCATTATTCAAATAGTAATCCTCATTGATAAATTCAGCCGGAGGTCCCACCTTTTTTACCTCAGATGTGAGCGACGGAAAGGTTTCACTTTCCAATCGGTGAAAGCCCATATGAGTTTCTTCTGTAGCAAAAGCAGTGTTGGTATTATCGTTATCATTGACATGAAGATGGAACTCATTCATCTTATACCAAAGCATGATTTTCGTATAATCCTTCAACTGAGAAAGCCGATAGGGAGTACGGGCAATATCCAGCATCACTCCCCTTACCTTATAGGCAGGATAATCTCTGGTTACTCCCCTTGGAACCGTTCTATTGTCTTCTGCTTGAGAAAGAATCTGCTCTACCGTAATCGTTCCATAGAGGCAGCCGGTATAACTGGGAGCATAAATCCGGATTCCTTCTTCATTAGTTACCAGAAAATAGCCCTCTTCTCCCACACCATAGGTATCCTCTGTCTGGGATTCGATATAAATATCCTGAGGAGCAGTAGGACCATCTCCCTCTGCTACAGTAAGCTCCAACCCGGTAATCTCTAACAAATCCTCCTTCATATGCTGGGCTACCTTTTCAATCCCTTTAGAAGCAGTATCCTGATAAATAATTTTAGAATCCTCAGTAAGCCGGAACTCTCCTGTATAACCATGCCATTCCTGCAAAGAAGGAATCACCTCTGGCTTTGAATTTACAGATGCCTGCTGAAAACCAAATTCTTCTCCATAAGCACTCCGATAGTCAGGAATGGTGAGGGTCAGGTTTTTTTCCGCAAAATCAGAAGGATTTCCCTCCTTTTCCACACGGACAATCAAGGTTACGTCACGTTCTCCAATATTGCGTCCCACCACATTGCCTTCATTATCTACTACCTTTTCCTGAGTACTTCCCCTGACCCGTATATTGACACCAGCCTGTTCCTGATCAGGAAATACCACCTTTCCATTTTCAATTACCGCACTTTCTGCTGTTATGCTATTGAGAATGGATTGTACATTAATATTTACCGTTGTATCAAAGATTTCGATTTCTCTTAGGTTAATATTATGACCTCCGGCCTGTGCATTTACCTTGGAAAAATAGACCAATACATATCTTTGCAGCTGTACTTCCTGAAGAGCCGGTGTAGTATCTGCTGTTATGGTATCCGTATTAGCAGCATTATCCGCAATGTTCTGTCCCTCTCCATTAGCTACCCATCCATTTCCTGCACTGCTGGAAGGTCTGGACACGTCTACCAGTTCTGTCCATTCCTCCAAATTTATCGTATCCGCAGAAGTGTTAGCCGTAAGGCTGGACTCAGCTGCCGTCAAAATCTTATATTCCATTGGCCAAACCTTTACGTTATACCACATTTTGATGGCCTGAATATCTGTGGGCTGAGCATCTGCTCCTCGGTCAATCTGCAGCCATTGGGCTGTTTGAGCCTCTTCGTCCTTGGATTGATCCGTCGCTGTAGACGTCTTCATATTAGCAGAATTCCACTGGTTAGCACTGGTATTCCCGTCTACAGCCAGCTCTGGTCCTCGACCATTGGTTGTAGAAGAAGCAATAACTGTCTTTCCCCGAACTACATTGTTTCCGGTAATGACAGTATTTCCTACCCTAACCTCTCCCTGAATCTCATAGAGAGTTGGCAGGTTGTTTTCTTCCCCATACACGTTTCCTGCTTCAGCAGCCCATACATGGCTGCTCGGAATACCTGCTGCCACTGTGGCAGACAGTATCAATGCCAAAAATCGCTTTGCCTTTCCTTTCATAACATACCTTCTTTCTATGCCACATCTTATCACAGGTCTGCCGCGGCACTGGCACAGCCCTGTATCCTCTGAAAATTACAGGATAAACCTATACATTCCATATTACACTACAGAGGATTAGACAACAAGTAGGAATTTCTTTCCCCCTGAAAAATCAGATTTTTTGATAAAAAGTAACTATTCAGTAGGTCTGCACACTTGCTGTGCTGACCGTAGGAAAACGTAATGGCAACAGGCAAAAATCCCATCGCCGTAGGTGATTTGCATGGATTTTTGCATCGTAACTGTGAGGGTACTGAACAGTTACGATAAAAATAAGAAAATACAGCCGGTAAAAGTAAAATACCGACTGTATTTCCTCAACAATCAATTACACGATATACTATTCTATTATACCGGATAAGCTGCATTCTTTATATCTGCCTGGACCATATCCACCTTTTGCTGCTGTGCCTGACGATACTTAAAGAAGTCGGTAGCTACCTGAGGGAACAGTGCATAGGACAGAACATCCTCATCCTGCTGCTTCCATTCCTTCATTTCTGCTTCCAGCTTACTTAACTCATTTTCGATTAAATCAGCAGGACGACAGGTAATTCTCTTTTCTCCGGGAATAACCTTGTCGATAACTTTCTGGTTCATGGGTTTTACTGTCTGTCCATACTCACCACGAAGTACTGCCTTTGTCTCCTTTGTTGCCATCTTATAACGCTCACCCATTAAGACATTGAATACAGCCTGAGTACCTACAATCTGAGAAGATGGAGTTACTAGAGGAGGCTCACCCAAATCCTTACGCACCTCCGGAATCTCCTTTAATACATCATAGTACTTATCTTCTGCATTCTGCTCCTTCAACTGGCTAACCATGTTGGAAAGCATTCCGCCCGGTACCTGATACAGCAGAGTCTTAATATCTACACCCATTACCTTAGGATTCAGCAGACCATTTGCTAGACATTCATCTCTGTAAGGTCTGAAATAGTCTGCAATCTCTGCCAGAATATTCTGGTCATATCCTGTATCATAAGGAGTATCCTTAAAGGTCTCCACCATAACCTCTGTAGCAGGCTGGGAGGTACCCAGCGCAAAAGGAGAAATTGCACAGTCAATTACATCTACTCCCGCTTCTACTGCCTTTAAATAAGTCATACTTGCCACACCGGAGGTATAGTGGGTATGCAGCTGAATCGGCAACTTGGTTGCCTTCTTCATCGCAGTAATCATCTCGGTTGCCTTATAAGGTACCAACAGACACGCCATATCCTTGATACAGATAGAGTCTGCCCCCATTTCTTCTATTTTTTTTGCCATATCCACCCAGTAGTCCAGCGTATAAGCATCACCCAGGGTATAGGAAAGAGCAATCTGAGCATGTCCCCTTCCTTCTCTCTTTTTAATCTTATTGGTGGCCTTTACCGCCTCCTGCAGATTACGCAAATCATTTAAACAGTCAAAAATTCTAATTACATCAATTCCGTTAGCCACAGACTTTTCCACAAAATAGTCTACCACGTCGTCTGCATAAGGACGATATCCCAGAATATTCTGTCCTCTGAACAGCATCTGCAGCTTGGTATTTTTAAAACCATCCCTTAACTTTCTCAGTCTCTCCCAGGGATCTTCCTTCAGGAAACGAAGAGAGGCATCAAAGGTAGCTCCACCCCAGCATTCTACTGCATGGTAACCAACCTTATCCATTTTATCAACAATCGGAAGCATCATTTCAGTAGGCATTCTCGTTGCAATCAAAGACTGATGTGCATCACGAAGAACGGTTTCCATAATTCCGATTGGTTTCTTAGCCTTTTCTGCCATTTTATATTCCTCCTGTTAAATTCTATAAATCATTGTAACTATTCAGCAGGTCTGTACACTTGCTGTGCTAATCGTATGAAACCACAGTCATATTCACTTAAAATACTCCAAACACCGCCATAAATGTACCTGCTGCAACTGCTGTACCAATAACACCTGCCACATTAGGTCCCATTGCATGCATCAGCAGGAAGTTGGTAGGATCGGCTTCTGCTCCTACCTTCTGAGATACTCTGGCTGCCATAGGAACTGCAGACACACCTGCCGAACCAATCAGAGGATTCACCTTTCCTCCAGTAACTATACACATCAGTTTTCCAAAAAGTACACCTGCTGCCGTACCGAAAGCAAAAGCAATTAGACCTAAAGCCACAATTTTCAATGTATCAGCATTAAGAAAAGCTTCTGCACTGGTAGTAGCACCTACAGAGGTTCCCAATAAAATCACGACAATATACATCAACGCATTAGATGCTGTATCGGTCAGCTGTCTTACTACCCCTGACTCCTTAAAAAGATTACCAAGCATCAACATACCTATCAGAGGAGCTGTTGTAGGAAGAATCAAAGATACAACAATAGTCACGATAATTGGAAACAGAATCTTCTCCAGCTTGGAAACGGGACGAAGCTGTGCCATCTTAATCTTTCTTTCTTTTTCTGATGTGAGCAGTCTCATAATCGGGGGCTGGATAATCGGTACCAGTGACATATAAGAATACGCTGCCACGGCAATCGGTCCCAAGAGAGCTGTCTGCTGCAGCTTACCTGCCAGGAAAATAGAGGTAGGACCATCTGCACCACCAATAATAGAAATCGCTGCTGCTGCTTTATCGTTAAATCCCAGAGCAATCGCACCAAAGTAAGCAGAAAAAATACCAAACTGAGCTGCTGCACCCAGCAGGAAGCTCTTAGGATTGGCAATCAACGGACCAAAGTCGGTCATGGCACCTACCCCCATGAAAATCAGGGAAGGCAGAATTGCCCACTCATCCAAGAGATAGAAGTAATAAAGTAAACCGCCGACCCCATTAGGTGAATCATGGGTTGACATCATAATATCCGGATAGATATTTACCAGCAGCATACCAAAAGCTATCGGCAACAAAAGCAAGGGTTCAAAGCCTTTTGCGATAGCAAGATAAAGAAATACACAAGCCACTGCAATCATCAGGTAGTTTCCCCAGGAAAGATTGAAGAAAGCCGTCTGATGCACCAGATTGTCTAATGTATTTACTATATAATCCATTAGTTTGACCTCCTGTTGTAATTAACATATGCACTATCTACAGGCATGGATTACTGTAAACACTTCCCATACCCACAAACAGATAATTAGTTTAATGTTGCCAGTAATGCTCCTGCTTCTACTGCATCACCAACAGATACATCAATGCTTGCCACAGTACCATCCTGGGGAGCAACAACAGGAATCTCCATCTTCATTGCTTCCAATATAATCACTGCATCACCAGTCTTTACTGCCTGTCCAACCTTTGCTTCTATCGCAAATACCTTACCTGCTGCTCCAGCTTCCACCCGAATGCTGCCTGCACCACCTGCTGCTTTAGGTGCTGGAGCAGGAGCTGCCGGTCTGGGTGCTACGGGTGCTGCTACCCTGGGTGCTGCAGGTGCTACAGGCATTCCAGTAGCTCCCCCCTCTTCTACTACTACATCATATACGTTGCCATTTACGGTAATGGTATAATTTTTCATCTTATCTTCCTCCTAATTTATGGCTCTTTCATCACCATGTTTTATGGTCTTACCAACCATCTGTTGCTACTAAAATTGCTCTTATTAAAATCTTCTTTTTCTAATGCTTCTTACCACGAATCCCTCTGTGGTAGCCGCTCCCTCACTTGCTGCAATAGCTGCTGCAATTACGGCAACCAGTTCCAAATCGTCTTCCTGTCTGGTCTGTTCTTCCTGCTCAATAATCTGTGTAATGGTATTGTCCACACCTGCAACCGGTGCAGATACAGGTTCTTCCACAGATTTTTTCGCAAACATTTCCTGAATCTTGGGAATCAATGCAAAACCATAGATGATAATACTAATTAAAATCAATACTACAAATACTGTTCCCATACCCAGCAGGGTGTTAAGAGCAGCCTTTTCCATCAGTTCTGCAAAGGAATAGACTACACTGATTGTCACATTCCAATCCTCCGGGGACTCAGCCAAAATCCATTCTACCTTAGCATCTCTTACTGAGCCGTCTACCGTAAGCAGAACGGTAGCCTGCTCGCTGTCTACTGTTGCTGTCTTTTCTGAAATACCAACATAGTCACCCATATCCTCCTGGATGCCTTCCCAACTGTTATATGCAGTGAAAATTGCTTCCGGAAGTCCATTATAGGTAACCAGACTCTCTATTTCCTTGGCACTCATTCCTTCATCTGCCATCTGATCCAGCTCCATAACCATCATCAGGTACTGCTCCCCATAGGTCACTGCTTCTTCCTCAGTCATAAGGGGATCACCTTCGGTTTCTTTTTTGCCGCCACAGGCACTGATGCCGAAAATACAGGTAATCATACCTAATATCAATAACCATTTTTTCATATGAAGTATCTTCCTTTCTAAACTGTACCATGTTTTTTGGCAGGGCGATCTTCACTCTTTGTATATAGCATCTCAAAAGCACCGATAACATACTTTCTTGTATCCTCCGGTGTTACAATCTGATCCACATATCCTCTCCTTGCCGCACTTGCTGCACTGGTCTGAAGGGCAGCATACTCTTTTGCACATGCCTCGATAGCATCTGCACCCTTACCGTCACAGATAATCTTAGCTGCCAGCTTTGCATCCATTGTACCAATCTCAGCATCCGGCCAAGCCATGGTAATATCTGCTCCCAAAGCCTTGGAGTTCATTGCTACATAAGCACTTCCATAAGCCTGCTTCGTAATTACATTTACCTTGGGAACAGTAGCATTTGCAAAAGCATAGGTCAGACGGGCTACTGCCTTTGCTATCCTCTTTTCTGCACATTTACAGGAAGCATATCCCTTCACATTGGTGAGAGAAAGTACCGGAATACCGAAAGCATCACAAAAATTGATAAAATCTGCTGCCTTATTACAGCCCTCTACAGATAATACTGCATCGAACTTGTCCGATACCTTACCCTCTGTATCATATACTTCAGTACGGTTGGCTACTGCACCTACCGTAGCACCATTTAATTTAATAAAGCCAGTTACCATATCTTTTGCATAGTTTCTCTTTGTTTCAAAAAATACACCGCCATCAGAAAGTCTGGAAAGTGCGATGGAAGTATCTCCAGCACAGTCAGCCAGATCTGTACATGCCCTGTTCAGATCATCTGTACATTCCACAAAAGCCATATTGTCTTCGTTATTGGAAGGAAGCAAAGATACCAGTTGTCTGATTTGTGCCAGTAAAGAAGCTTCATCTGCTACCACATCCACAATACCTGCTTCCTCACTTTGGAAGGCTGCTGAGGATGTATCACATCTGGAAATTTCGTTACCATCAATAGCATTAGGAGAATTAACAAACAGCTTTGCCTTTTTCTCCTCCATAAAGGTGAAATCAGTAAGAGTAGGAATCACAGCCAGTCCACCGCCACAGGTACCAAAAATTGCTGTAATCTGCGGAATTACTCCAGAGGCATTAGCTTGTCGGAAATAGATTTCCCCAAAGGCATTCAGTGCATCTGCTGCTTCCTGCAGTCTAAGACCTGCAGAATCAATCAATCCAATGACCGGTGCTCCTGTTTTCATCGCCAGGTCATAAAGATTGGCAATCTTTTTGGAATGCATTTCGCCAATCGTTCCGCCCAGTACGGAAGCATCCTGGCTGTAAACATACACAAGATTGCCGTCGATTACTCCATAGCCGGTTATCACACCGTCAGAAGGAGTTTCTGTCTGTTTCAAATTGAAGTCTGTTGCTCTCGCTGTAACAAGTGCTCCGATTTCAACGAAACTGTTTTCATCGAGTAAAGCATTGATTCTTTGACTCGCTTGCGAAGTAGTACTCATTTTTTTCAGCCCTCCATTTTATATTAAAAAAATAAAAACTATTTCTGGGTACACCGTTTCTTGTCAAACACTGTTCCCACAATTATTCAACCGTATTATAACATAAAAGGATAAAATATCCTAGAATAAAATTTACTTTTTATTTATTTTTTCGACTTTCCTTTGTTAAAGCAGATATTCGCTATATTTTTTACTTTTATGTTTATTTATATTCGAAAAAACATAACTATTCAATAGATCTGTACACTTGCTGTACTGAGTGTACGAAAGTGTAATCGTAACGAGCAAAACTCCCATCGCTATACGTGATTTTCATGGATTTTTGTATCGTAACGGTGAAGATACTGAACAGTTACGAAGGAGCTTAATCTTCCCTCTAGTTAAAGAGCATAAAGCCTCCATATGTAGCGGATAATCCACGAAAAATCCAGATATCCCACTTCCTTTTTTGTTACTACAGGGTATTCCTGCAAAAGCTTTCCCTCCAGATAGTATCCCACACTTCCTACGATTTTTCCTTTCTCCACTGGAGCCTTCAGCTGTTCAGGCAGGCTCACCACCTTTTCCACTTTCTCTCCCTCCTTCAGCAGCACAGACAACTCCTTTGTCTCTGTTTCTTCCAATCCCACCTCCATATAAGCCACACCATAAGGCTTATGATTCTGAGGAATCCCCTGTTCTACAGGTAGTGTCTCAAAGCTTACCTCCTCATATACGTTCTGATAGTCGTAGTTTTCCAGTCCATAGGTCATTAATTCTTTGGTATCACTCCACTTATAGGTTTTATTATTTGGCCATCCACAGGCCAGAAGTGCCACGATAAACGTCTTTCCCTCCCGGCTTAATGCACCTACATAGCAGTAGCCTGCATTGTTGGTAAAGCCGGTTTTTCCCGATAACGCTCCTTCCATCATTGTAAGAAAAGCATTATGATTATAACAGGAATAATTGCGTTTTCCCTCTACATCCATAAAGGAATAATTCTGGGTCTGCGTAATAGCCAGAAATTCTTCCTTTTTTTCGGATTCCAAAATACAATATTTCATTATTCGTGCCAAATCTTCCGCTGTAGTCGAATGTACCCGGGTATTTCCCTGTTGATCTGCTGATGAAGCATCCAGGCCATTGGGCGTAATAAAAAATGTATGATTACACTCCAGTTCTTCTGCCTTTTCATTCATCATTTGTGCAAATCCCTCCACACTGCCCCCCACATGCTCTGCAATCGCTACTGCCGCATCATTATGAGACTCCAGCATCAGAGAATATAACAGATCCCGTAAATGAAACTGCTGACCACTGCGCATTCCCAAATGCACCTTTGGCTGGGAAGCCGCATAGGAGGAAACCTCCACTGTATCTTCTAAATTTCCATGCTCCAAAGCCAGAATACAGGTCATAATTTTGGTCGTACTGGCCATGGGCATCTGTTCTTCCCCATTCTTACTAAATAGAACACGCCCGGAGTCTGCATCCATCAGAACAGCAGAACGGGCGTATAACTGTAGGTTTGTACTATTTTTTTCTTCCCCTTCCACCCATAAGGTTCCCAAGGGCAGCAATAAAGCTCCTATCACTCCACTGCATAGCAGCAGATACCATCTTTTGATTTTTCTGATAACACCTGTATTCTTTCCTGATTGTTTTCCAGACCCTTTCATCGCTTCCAACCTGACCTGATATCCAAATCCTCCATAAAGTGTATGCCTCAGCCTTAAAAAATAGACACATCCCTTTTTCTCCATACAAATTAAGGAAATAGTGCACATTATTAACTGACGATAACGCTGTTCATCATTCAGTGTACTAGATATCCAACGATAACTCTGCTTCAGCCTGCTGACGAAATTCTTCCACCTGTACAGCATCCAGCATTGGCAGCTCAGCAAGAGACTTTACCCCGAAGCCGCGTAAAAATTCCTCTGTCGTACCAAAAAGCAGAGGACGACCAGGTGCATCCAATCTTCCTACCTCCATAACCAGATTAAATTCGATTAAACGGTTTATTGCCCGATCACTGCGAACTCCTCTTATTTTTTCAATCTCCAACCGGGTAATCGGCTGTTTATAAGCAATAATAGACAGAGTTTCCAGCAGTGCATCGGTGAGGACAAACTTTTGAGGTACTTTGGCAATCTTCACCAAATACTCATACGTCTCCGGACGGGTGCATAGCTGAACCGCATCCTCTAACTCTAACAGGGTGATTCCTCTGTTTTCTCGCTCATAGTAGTCCTTCATACCAGAAATTATCTCTTTAACTGCTTCTATTTCCAGTTCCATCACCTGCGCCAGCTGGGTAATCTCCACGGAAGAACCCATGGCAAAGAGGATTGCCTCCAGTATTCCTTCTTCTTTTTTCCACTTTCTGTTTGTATCCATTTCTACCTTCATCCTCCTCTTACTGTCTGGATATAATAAGAATTTCACCACAGACCTCCTGCTGTTCAACCCATATCTGTCCCCGTTTTATCATCTCTAAAATCACCATAAAGGTAACAATCATCTCCATTCGACTATTCTGCTTTTCTAAGAGACTATGAAAAGAAAACTGCTTATGGACTCGGATATATTCCTCCACATAAGCTGCCTTGGCCTCCATATCAATCTCATCCTTTTCGATTTTGCCAAAGGTACTTCTTACCGGGTCTACCTTTTCCTCCTGCTGCTTCAGCAGCATCTGAAAGGTTTCATGCAGTCCGCTTAAACTGATACCCGACAATAGACGATAATAGTCTATCGGCTGCTGATAGTCCTCCACCTGTTCCGGAAGCTGTCGCTGTCTGAAAAGGCTGCGGCAGGCATCTATCTGCCTGTCCTTTAACTCCAAAGACATATACTTGTACATCTTATATTCCAACAGCTTCTCTACCAATTCTGCCCGTGGGTCCTCTGGCTCTCCTTCTTCGTTTACTTCTGCCGGAAGCAGCATCCGACACTTAATATCAATTAAGGTAGCTGCCATCACCAGAAATTCACTCATTATATTCATGTCTTCCTTTTCCATCTGACGAATATAGGCCAGATATTGTTGCGTAATTTCCACAATAGGAATATCATAAATATCCACCTTATTTTTCTCAATAAGGTGGAGCAACAGATCCAGTGGACCTTCAAACACCTGCAGCTTTACTGGAATTGCCATTGCCAAACCCTGCCTTTCCTTAAAAATGTAGTATAACCTTCTACCGTTTGCAGCCTTCCAACGGCTCCAGATGGAGAACCACCAGTTCTCCCGGATTTAAAAATCTTAAAGGAATCGTATGCATACCCAGTCCCCGTCCCAATATCATAGAGGAGTCACCTTCTTCAAATCTTCCACCGTCATATTTAGGAAACAGATGCATCATAGGTGAAATCAATCCTCCTAAAAAAGGAACCTTCACTACCCCTCCATGAATATGGCCTGACAGTACCAAATCAGCCCCCCAGGCAGCATATTCTTTAAAGTAATCCGGATTGTGAGCCAGCAGCAATTCAAAACAATCCTGGCGGCTTCTGCCTAATAATCCCGGCAGATAGTCTCCCTTCATTTGTTTATGTTTGAATCTCTTATAATAAGTGCGGTCTATTTCCACCCCACAAATTTCCAGATTCAGCCTGGGCAAAAATACCCTTTCATTTTCCAGCATTCTTACCCCACAAGCTTTCAGTTCTCTTTTATAACGTTCATATCTGTCCCCATAGGTTTCCGGCATAATCTTTATCCGATATTCATGATTACCCATTCCATAATAAACCGGATATTTTTTTGCTAGCTGCTTAATCAGCCCCATTGCAACAGTATCGTCTGTTTTTTCCCCATTTGCTGTCACCATATCTCCGCCAATCAGAACTAAATCCGGTGCCACCCCGTCTATAGCCTGCAGAAGCTTCTGATTATCTCTGCCATACTTCTTATCATGCAAATCTGACAGCATCACTGCCCGGCAGCTTTGATGAAGCTTATCCGAACACACCCGATACTCTGCTGCCACAAAACGAGTGCTGTCCCTGATTAATATTATCGTAAAAACGATGATTATGGCAGCTATCACTATTCCTATTACTATTTCCATACTCTGTAAACCTCTCTGACTCCCTTCTTTGGTTTCGCTCCATATCCTTCTATCCATCGAATCCTCTAGTCGTCCGTACAATATTCTTCCTGACCGATGATAGTTTACCATAAATTTCCCGTATATTCTATACCAGACTAGTCTGTGCTTTCCCTAGTACACCGAATATTAATTAACTGCCCCTTTGTTAAGCATTTGATGCACCGGAGTCTATCTGAAAATTTAGAGCCTCCGGTGCAGGAAACACTTTTATCAGTCTTCCCTATAAAAGAAACCGAGCAAATGCCTTCTTTAAATAGTCTCCATATCCGGCTTTTTCTATGCTTTTAGCTGCTAAAATAGATACACTTCCTATTCGCTCTCCCTGAAGCCGATAGACTGCCTCCCCAATTGGCTGTCCTTCCTTCACTGGTGCCTCCACCGTCTCCGGCAGACTAATCACTTCTTCTACCTGGGAAAGATCGCTGCTCTTGGTGTCCAGATAGCGAAATTCTCCTGCAAAGGTCAGATTCACTCCTTCTTCCACACCTCCCCTAACAGGCTGAACAGGCAGAGCCTCTTTATTTTCATCCACATAGATACTACTTACACTATAACCATAATCCAATAATGCCCTGGCATCCTCAAACCGAACTCTATTATCCGGTGCCCCCATCACTACCGCAATCAAATCAATTCCATCCTTACTGGCAGTAGCAGACAGACAGTACTTTGCCTTACTGGTGGAGCCGGTCTTTAATCCTGTAGCCCACTCATACTGCCGCAGCAGCTTATTGGTACTGGCCAAAGTAAACTTACTATTTCCCTGTTTCGTCACATGGGTAATATCCTCCATCCATATTTGGGTATAATCCAATACCTGAGGATATTTTGTTACCAGCTCTCTGGACATTATGGCTACATCTCTGGCTGTGGTATAATGATTATCAGAATCACTTAATCCACAGCAATCCTCAAAATGGGTATTTTTCATTCCTAATGCTTCTGCCTTCTGATTCATCAAGCCTACAAATTCTGCTTCACTTCCTGCAAGATATTCGGCTACTGCCACACAAGCATCATTACCAGAAGCCACAGCAATACATTTAATCATCGTATCTAAGGTCTGTACCTCTCCCTCCTCTAGAAATACCTGAGAGCCTCCCATGGATTTGGCATAGGCACTGGTAGTAATCTGGTCATCCAAATGTATCTTTCCTTTGCTTAGATAATCAAAAATCAGCAGCATAGTCATAATTTTAGTAATACTAGCAGGACTCCTTTTGACATCTGCATCCTGCTCACAGATAAGCTGTCCCGTAGACGCTTCCATCAATAGATAGGAAGGAGCCGATACCTGGGGAACTGCCCCTGCACATAGGATGGAAGACATAAACAGATTAAGGCTGAATACACAGCATATGGTGGTTTTCATCCATCTTTTCACTCAACATACTCCTGTTGTTGGCTATTCTCTTACCATAAATATAAAAAAACGGTCCCAAATAGAACCGTTTTTTTAATACCACCTTGCCTTAAAACTTTGGTATCTGTCCCGTAGCTTTTCTCTTTTTTCTTTAACATCTATCTCCAATACACGAATAATCTGAATAATATAGTCTATGGTAACAATCAACAGAATAAGACAACAAACCGTCTTTCCTGCCAACATATTCCATCCCTCAATAAAGGCGATAATCCTGCTATGAAGAAAGGTGATAATAATAATGGCATAAAATCCCCAGGCAATTGTACTTTCCAGGCAGATAATCCCTTTATAATTACAGGGCTTATCGTGATAATCCCACCAAAGTGATCCAAACAGCTTAAGCATCATCTTACCCACCAGAAACTCAAACAAGGTTGCCAAAATAGCGCCTGCCAGATAAAGCTTAATTGGTTCCTGCTCTAAAGGGTGCAGCAATAGGTAGCCTACCACACCTCCCACACCATAGATGGGACAGAAGGGACTTTTTGCAAATCCTCGATTGGTCAGCTTCCTATTACAAAACGACATATAAATAGACTCTACTAACCAACCCAACATACTATAGATAACAAAGGCAAATATTAAATGGTAAATATTAGTACCTAAAATTTCTTTTGTCCACATCCCAACTCCCCACTCCACATAAAAAAAGGTACAACAAAGTCCCTGATACGAGATCAAGGACTTGTTCTTCATACTACATAATCATGTCGAAATTAGTTATATTTGCGTTTTCTTGCTGCCTCAGACTTCTTCTTACGCTTTACGCTTGGCTTCTCGTAATGCTCTCTTTTACGAATTTCCTGCTGAATACCGGCCTTTGCACAGCTTCTCTTAAAGCGACGTAACGCGCTGTCCAAGGTTTCATTTTCTTTCACAACTACGTTTGACATTCTACACCCGACCTCCCTTCAGTCCCTTCTAGCAACTCGACTGACTGGGTTTATTCTATTCTTTTATACGAAAATATGAACAATAGCCTAAAACACACAGCCCTTCTCCAAAGATTAACGTACTTATATAGTATATCACATTTTATCATAGAGTCAAGCCATTTTTTTAAATATCCTCTTTTTTATAGCTAACTTTCCAAAACCTTTCCTGTTTCTTCCAGGGCAGCATCCATTCTAGCCGGATTTTTTCCTCCTGCCTGTGCCATATTGGGACGACCGCCTCCGCCTCCCCCTACCAGAGAGGCAATTCCTTTAATCAGATTTCCGGCATGAGCTCCCTTTTCCATAGCCTGTTCAGTAGCCATGGCTACCAGATTTACCTTTCCATCCAAATCAGACATCAGAACGATAACGCCTTCTCCTAGCTTGGCCTTTAACTGGTCTCCCAAATCCCGCAGACCATTCATGTCGACACCGGATACCTTGGTTGCCAAAAGCTTGACTCCCTTAATCTCTTTGACCTGATTCATTACATCTCCCAGAGCATCTTTGGCAGCCTTGCTCTTTAAGGATTCATTTTCACCCTGCAGCTTCTTCAGCTCTGCGGTCAAATGCTCCAGTCGGGCTACCAGTCCTGCTGGTGTGGTCTTCACCGTTCGTGCTGCTTCCTCCAATGTATGCTCCAATTCTTTATAATGCTGGAAAACTCCATTTCCCGTCAGAGCTTCTATTCTCCTTACACCAGCAGCTACTCCACTTTCTGAAAGAATCTTAAAGGCAGAAATCACACCTGTATTTCCTACATGAGTACCGCCACACAATTCTGTGGAGAAGTCTCCCATCTTCACCACCCGGACTTCTTCTCCATATTTTTCTCCAAAAAGAGCCATAGCACCGCACTTCTTTGCTTCCTCAATAGACATCAGAGCAGTTTCCACATCCAGAGACTCCTCAATCTTTTCATTGACCAGTCGCTCTGTCTGAGCAATTTCCTCCGGGGTCATGGCTGCAAAATGATTAAAGTCAAAACGTAGCCTTTCTCCATCCACGTAAGATCCGGCCTGCTGCACATGAGTACCCAGCACTGTCCTTAAGGCTTTCTGCAGCAGATGGGTGGCACTGTGATTTTTACAGGTATCTGCCCGATTGCCGACATCTACGGATAGGGTCACTCTGTCTCCCTTCTTTAACATGCCTTTTGTCACCTTGCCCACATGGCCTACCTTGCCTCCCAGCAGCTTAATGGTATCCAATACCTGGAAGTCTCCCTCCTTACTGGTAATCCTTCCTGTATCTGCATTCTGTCCGCCCATGGTGGCATAAAAGGGAGTTTCTTCCACAATAATCGTACCAATTTCTCCGTCTGTCAAAGCATCGGCCAGTTCTGTCTCTGTCGTCATTACCGTAATCACTGACTCATGTACCAGCCTGTCATACCCCACAAACTCAGTAGTCACTGAAGGATCAATATCATCATATACAGTGGCATCAGCACCACTATAGTTGCTTACCGGACGAGCTGAACGAGCCATTTCCTTCTGTTTTTCCATAGCCTCTGCAAAACCATTTTCATCTACAGAAAATCCCTTTTCTTCCATAATTTCCTTCGTCAAATCTAGAGGAAATCCATAAGTATCATACAATTTAAAGGCATCCTGACCAGACAACTCCTTCCTGCCTTCCTTTTCCATAGCTGCTTCCAGCTCGGAAAGAATCGTCAGCCCCTGGTCGATGGTTCGGTTAAACTTGCCTTCTTCCTCCGTTAAAATATTCAGAATAAAGTCCTTCTTTTCCTCTAACTCAGGATATCCGTCTTTACTGCCCTCAATCACCGTATTGCTTAAGTCTGCCAGAAAACGTCCTTCTATCCCCAGCAGTCTGCCATGACGTGCCGCCCGACGGATAATTCTTCTTAACACATAGCCTCTGCCCTCATTTTTAGGCATAATACCATCGGAAATCATAAAAGTAGCTGAACGGATATGATCCGTAACAATACGAATAGAAACGTCCCATTCATATTTCTGACGGTATTCCTTGCCTGCCAGCTGGCATACCCTGCTACGCAGTGCCTGAATAGTATCTACATCAAAAATAGAATCTACATCCTGTACTACCGTAGCCAGACGCTCCAGTCCCATACCGGTATCAATATTCTTCTGCTCCAGCTCGGTATAATTCCCCTTACCATCATTGTCAAACTGAGTAAATACGTTGTTCCACACCTCAATATAGCGGTCACACTCACAGCCTACTGTACAGTTTGGATTGTCACAACCATATTTTTCTCCCCGATCATAATAAATCTCAGAACAGGGACCACAGGGACCTGCCCCATGCTCCCAGAAATTGTCTGCTTTACCAAAGCGGAAAATCCTCTCCTGTGCAATTCCAATTTCCTGATTCCAAATAGCAAAAGCCTCATCATCCTCCAGATAGACAGAAGGATAAAGCCTGTCAGGATCCAGCCCTACTACCTGAGTTAAAAACTCCCAGCTAGGCAATCGCCTCTTTCTTAAAATAGTCACCAAAAGAAAAGTTACCCAGCATCTCAAAAAAGGTACCATGGCGTGCCGTTTTTCCAATATTGTCGATGTCCCCTGTTCTAATACACTTCTGGCAGGTTGTCACCCTCCTTTTGGGCGGAATCTCCTGTCCGGTAAAGTAAGGCTTTAACGGAGCCATACCGGAGTTAATAAGCAGCAGGCTGTTGTCATTATGGGGAATCAATGAAAAGCTTTTCATTGCCAGATGATCCTTACTTTCAAAAAACTCCAGAAACATTTTTCTGAGTTCATTTACTCCATACTGTTTCATGTTATTTTCCAGTCCTTTCATAGCTAAAACGTAGTGATAACTAGCAAAAATTCCATCGCTGCAGGCGATTTTCATAAATTTTTACATCGTAACGGTGAGGGTACTGAATAGCTACGTTAAAACGTAAATTTATCTTCAAAATATGCTTCCAGCTCATCAATCGCTATTCTTTCTTGCTCCATAGAATCACGGAAGCGTACAGTTACACAATGGTCTGTCTCCGATTCAAAGTCGTAAGTTATGCAGAAGGGCGTACCGATTTCATCCTGTCTCCGGTATCTTTTTCCAATATTTCCCCTGTCATCAAATTCACAGTTATACTTTTTGGAGAGTTGAGTAAATATCTTCTCTGCTCCTTCATTCAGCTTCTTAGAAAGAGGCAGAACACCAATCTTAACTGGTGCCAGAGCCGGATGGAAATGCAAAACGGTACGCATATCTCCCTCTCCGATTTCCTCCTCATCATAGGCAGCGCACAGGAAAGCTAAAACCACCCTGTCTGCTCCCAAGGAAGGCTCGATGACATAAGGTACATATCGCCAGTCCTTCTGGTCGTCAAAATAGCTCAAATCCTGTCCTGAGGTATTCTGATGCTGTGTCAAGTCATAATCCGTTCTATCTGCAATTCCCCACAGCTCTCCCCAGCCAAAAGGAAAGAGAAATTCAATATCGGTTGTAGCCTTGGAATAGAAAGAAAGCTCTTCCTTTTCATGATCCCTTACTCTCATCTCTTCTTCCTTCATTCCCAAGCTCTTTAACCAGTCGATGCAAAACTGCTTCCAGTAAGCAAACCATTCCAAATCTGTCTCCGGCTCACAGAAAAACTCCAGCTCCATCTGCTCAAATTCTCTGGTACGGAAGGTAAAGTTACCCGGACTGATTTCATTACGGAAGGATTTTCCAATCTGGCCAATACCAAAAGGAATCTTTTTCCGGGAGGTTCTCTGGACATTTTTAAAGTTGACAAAGATACCCTGCGCAGTCTCCGGTCTTAAGTACACCGTATTTTTTGCATCCTCTGTTACTCCTTGGAAGGTCTTAAACATCAGATTAAACTGACGGATATCGGTAAAATTATGTTTACCGCAGGTAGGGCAGGGAATCTGGTTGTCCTCTACAAACTGCTTCATCTGTTCCTGACTCCAGCCATCCACTGAGCCACCCAGCTCTATCTCCTTTTCCGCTGCAAAATCTTCAATAATTTTGTCGGCACGAAAACGCTCATGGCATTCCCGACAGTCCATCAGAGGATCGGAAAATCCTCCCAAATGTCCGGAGGCCACCCAGGTCTGAGGATTCATCAAAATGGCACAGTCCACGCCTACATTATAGGGATTTTCCATAATAAATTTCTGCCACCATGCCTTTTTCACATTATTTTTCAGCTCTACACCCAGATTGCCATAATCCCAGGTATTGGCAAGACCACCATAAATATCTGAGCCGGGATATACAAATCCTCTTGCCTTTGCTAAAGCTATAATCTTATCCATCGTTTTTTCCATCGTTATGACTATTCTCCTTTTTATTTTTATGCAAAAATCCATCGGAAACCATTTTCATCTCCTGCTTCCAAGGATGGAATTTTGTGTTCTTAGCTTATTCTTCCATCATCAATGCAGTGAAGTACAGCCCAGTGAAACTACTGCTCTTGTAACTGTTCTTTACTTATAGATTACATAATACATTCTGGATGCCTCCCCTTCTTGTCCCGGCTCCATATAGGCTTCCGCCTTTCCATCCGGAATGACATGCTCACCAATGTAAGTGAGTTTACCCGGAAGTATTACATAGACAGGCTGGTCTGCAATCAATATCTTGGCCTCTCCCATAGAAAGCAGAGCCTCCTTACCAATCGTATTTTCTCCCTTGGGATCTGTCATGGATATATCCAGGGAATAGCCTGCCTCATAGGCCTGAGAAACCGTACCACAAAAGAGGGTATTTTGATTATATTCATCTGTATTAAAGGCTGTGTATATTTCTGCAGAAGGGTATTTTAACCTCATCGTAATACTGCCATCCTCATATTCCAGCTGCTCTATAAGGACACCACTCTCCGGGTAAGCTCTGTTAAATTCAGCCACCTCAGAGAGTACCATCGTTCTAAGTTCCTCTTCATTATAATATCCAGCCTCAAAGCTTTCCCATATTGTTTCCGAAATACTGCCATCCTTATTTACCTCTATTGCCGTTGCTGACCCATTGGCACTGATATCAGGCATGGCTTTCTCCCGACTGCAGCCCCCCAGCCAGAAGCTGACCAGAAGAATTACTGCTACCACTTTTATTTTATCCATATGCTATGTCCTCCGCTATCGCTTCCTTCCCTGCTTTTGTATTCACAATATTATATCTAAGATACCTCTATTTTTCAATAGGTTATTTTTAATAGGCAAATAGCAGCCTCCAATCAAAATCTGTATCTTTGTACAAAATTTCCATCACCGTTTCATTCAGTGTGGGAAAACGGTAGAGCCTGTCGAACAGTAAAGCTGCTGGATTTTGACTCTCCTTCGCCAGAATATCTTCTATGCCATTCTTTTGTGTATCCATAGCTGCATATATCCCTGTAATTCCCTTTGAGCCAATATCTAAACTAATTCTTAAACGCTTCCCGGAGGTGGTCTTTGCCTTAAAAGAAGTTTCCCACTCTCCTGGCTGTCTGCTTATCTGAAAGGGAAGCTTATCATAAAAACTAATGTTCTCTTTCTCTTCCCGAAGCAGCTTCATACACTCCAAAAACTTTTCTCTGCACACTTCATCATACC
>JAFXJR010000131.1 GCA_017532145.1 Lachnospiraceae bacterium
ACTCTACAGCCACTGTATTATTACCCTGCTTTATCACGACACTTCTTGTCACAGTAATACCAAAAGCTTCCCAAGTCCATACCGGATAATGCTCAAACACAAATTTTTTCAGATAACGGAAACCTTCTAAATCTGCCTTTCCCTGCATCCGCTGGGATGTCAGCACTACCTCCTCTCCATCTACCTTTAGTGTTTCCAGAAAATTCGTAATCATATGCCAGCGTACGTTCGGTGCCTTTTTAGCCGCCATAAACATTGCCTGGTCGCCTCTGGTCACTCCTCCGATAAGATTCATGCTGTGAAATCCGCCAAGACCGTTACCAATCAGAAAGCAGTTCTTCTCACCCTCTTCGATTGACTGCCATGTTCCTTATCCATACTCGTACCGCATCATGTCCTCCTTGTTTCTCTTCCTGTTTGTAATAAAATCCCTTGCTTTATTCCTTGAACAGCTGCAAATAGGTTTCCTTCGGAAGATAGGCCTTTACATACGTTCCGTCTTCCCGGTACTCCTCTTCTAACAATTGTCCATATTTCCGGATCACCTGGATTTTTGAGGTTTCCGTATATGGGAATACATGTTCTAACAGCACCTTGCTTTCCCGCAGAACCGTTTCCAGAACCTCCAGTAATTCTTCCATTCCTTCGCCCTGCTTGGCAGACAGTTTTATGGTTTCATCTGCCTTCAGGTCCTTTCTTGTTTCCGGCAGCATTTCTCCGGAAGCAATCTTTTCACGAAGGACATCCTGTTTATTAAAAATAGTAATGACTTTCTTATCCGTAACTCCAAGTCCCCTCAGTGTCTCATACACAACATGCATATGCTTGTCACAGTCCGGATTGGAGGCATCCACCACATGCAAAATAATATCTGCATATTTTGCTTCCTCCAAAGTGGAACGGAAGGCATCAATGAGATGATGTGGCAGCTTCCTTACAAATCCTACCGTATCTGTCAATAGTATCTGCTGCCCGCTTGGCAGTGCCAGGTTTCTGGTGGTCGGGTCCAGCGTGGCAAACAGCTTATCCTCCTCTATAACCCCTGCATTTGTCAGGTAATTTAATAGTGTGGACTTTCCTGCATTCGTGTATCCCACAATGGCGATGACCGGCACCGGATTACGGTTTCTGGCAGCTCTCGCCACTTCTCTTGCCTTTACCACATCATCCAGCTCCCGCCCAAGCTGGGAAATGCGGTCACGAATCAAACGTCGGTCCATCTCCAACTTCTTTTCACCTGGTCCTCTGGTACCAATACCACCACCCAGTCTGGACAGAATGTTACCCATACCAATGAGACGGGAGGAACGGTATTTCAGCTGTGCCAATTCTACCTGTATTTTACCTTCTCTGGTAGACGCATGCTGCGCAAAAATATCCAGAATGACCATGGTACGGTCCATAATTTTCCGTCCAATGGCATCCTCCAGATTCTTCATCTGGGCAGGAGAAAGTTCATCGTCACAGACAATACCGTCTGCATTCAGTTCCTCTGCCAGAAGGAGCACTTCTTCTATTTTTCCCTTTCCGAGATAGGTTCCCGGATGAGGTTTCTCCCTGTTCTGGATTACCATGGCAACAGTCTCTGCACCGGCGGTCTTTACCAGTTCTGCCAGTTCCTCCAAAGATTCCTTTGTATCATCCTGTTCCGAAGTGGCCACACCAACTAAAATCAGCCGTTCTGCCACTTCTTCCATATTATATAATTCTGACATCGTCTACTCCTTATCTACTATCTGCATGGAACTGTCGCTTATTCTTATACATCATTTCATCTGCACTCTTATATAAGCCTGTCCCATTCTTATGCTTTTTATGTTCAAAAATATCATATCCGACACTGACAGACAAGGTGTATGGAACCTGTGCATTTTCCAGCTCCATTTCCTCACTGATACGATC
>JAFXJR010000132.1 GCA_017532145.1 Lachnospiraceae bacterium
CCATAAGAGGAATAAAAATCTTGATATACAGCAGTTTTTGTATATAATCCTCCCTGTCCTGCTTTGACATGGGGACAAGATACATCATAAAGGGAAGGGATACCTGATGAACGATTCCACTGAACAGGGCAAAAAAAAGAGGGATTCCTACCAACCAGTTTTTCTTCATTCCATCTATTAAAGTTTCATTCACTAAAATATGGTAGCTATAAACCAAAACAACTAAGCCAAAGCCGGTAAAGAAAAATTTCCAGGGGCCAAAACCACGTTGAAATTCCAGAAAATAATCGCAAAAAGCCCTCTTGTATAAATCCTTATCCCACCTCATATCAGCTTCCTCCCTTTACCATATAATACATAATTTCTTCCATAGAAGGCTCCCACACCTTTAACATGGGATCCATCGGTCTTCCCGAATGATAGATTAATGCCTTACTTCCATACTCTCCACTTTCCATATGTATCACCTTATTCTTTAACAGCTGAATCTTATAAGCTTCTCCTGCTACCATTCGATAATCACCGCGAATCGTCTCAATATCTCCAAATAACTGCTGTTTGCCAGCCTTTAAAAACAATACATAATCTGCAACTCTGTCTATCTCTGACATCAAATGAGTGGAAAGAATCACAGAATTTTTTCCACTTGCAGTGTATTCTCTTAAAATATCAAAAAATACTTGCCGAAACTCTCTGTCAAAATTGGCAGTAGGTTCATCCAACAATAGCATCCTAGGCTGATAGGAAAGGGCAAAAGCCATAGCAAATTTCAGTTTTTCCCCTTTAGAAAGCTGCTTATATTTTTTCCTTAAATCCAGTTGAAACCTGACTGCATAGTCTATCAGCCTCTCCTCCTGATATTTTGAGTAAAAGCTTCCATAATGATTGGCATTGCTCAGTAGTGTCTGATTGGCATCAAACATCTCTTCATGAAGCACCAGACCGCATTCCTGTTTAATGCTGCTTTCCTGTTCTCCATATTCCTTTTCATCCAGCCACAGCCTGCCTCCATCCGGAGAATACAATCCTGACAGGATATGGAGTAAAGTCGTTTTACCTGCTCCGTTTTCTCCAATTAATCCCATAATATATCCTGCAGGTAATAGAAAGTTAATTGATTCTAAAAGAAAATAGCTTCTTCTTTTTGTCACATTTTCCAGCTTTAGCATAGGCTTCTCCTTGTACATATACTGTATATGTATATATATACAGTATATGTACAAACTTGTCAAGAAAATTTTAGTTCAATCGTAACTATTCAGTACATCATGGCTATGATGTTACCACTACGTTTTTCCCATCTCATTCTGTGCTGATTATCTATCAAGATGCCAGGGTCAAAAGGTCATATCAACGGTGATGAGAACAAATAAATAAGGCTGTCACAAAATAAAAATTTTCTACAGCATACAGCATGGATTTAAAGAAAATCCTACTATATATTGTAATTAAATTTCATTTTGTGACAGCCTCATTTAAAAAAATGTGGTGGTAATTCCATTAGTATTTGGAAGCTATTTTCCATCATCCACCGTATCTTCTACTAATAACCCAGCTATTTTTATCATAAAATCCTGGTAGATTCCTACCTCTATCCTATCGTCAAAGGAAAAACTGCCGGGAATCCTCCTGCCCTTCAAAGGAGTAGGTCTGTACCGTCTTCCTTTGTGGATTAATAATCCAGGCTTCTGATGGATTCGATTAGGTGGTGCCATATCATAGATAACTCCATCAATAAGCTCAGCTCTTTTTCCTTCAGGAAGTATATAAATATCGTCTATTGTATACATTTCCATCTTTAACTGCGGCATAAATCTCTTCCATTTAAGGCAAATATTTGCTATCTGTTTTCTTCCTCCCTTTACTTATGGTAAGGCTCCCCATGGATTATCCTGAAGCCTCGGTAAATCTGTTCTGCCAGTATCACCCGCATCAGCTGGTGGGGAAAGGTCATTGCAGAAAAACTCAGCTTCTCATCTGCCTGACGGCTGACATTCTCATGGAGTCCCAGAGAGCCTCCAATAATAAATTGAATATGACTTTTTCCATAGGTAGCCAGCCTTTCCAGACAGGAGGCAAAGGTCAGAGAATCCATCTGCTTCCCCTGAATTTCCAAAGAAATCACACAGGCATCCTGACTGATATGCTTTAGAATATGGTCTGCCTCCTTCTCTAAAATCTGCTCCTGTACAGAGGTACTTGCTCCTTCCGGTGTCTTTTCATCCTCCACCTCTATCACTTGGAAGCGACAGTATCGACTAAGCCTTTTCGCATACTCAGCTACGGCATCCCGATAATATTTTTCCTTAATTTTTCCTACTGCAATTATCGTAATCCTCATGCTATCCGCCCTGCCTTTGCAGCCGAAATCAACCCATCTACTCCGGCATTCTTGTTTTCCTTTTCATAAATCCACTGATAATTGTCCTTATTTTTCAGCTCTACAATTACCGGATAACGTCCTTGTGCATCCTTTTCACCCATAGGCTCCCATACGCCTTGATTCGCCTTTCCACTCCATTCCTTTACGTTACCGCCCTGATAGTAGTTGGTAATATAGATTTCTCCATGATAAAGTCCCTGATGGAAGGTTCCAATAAAATTCCGATTATAGCCCTTATCCTTTTCCAGATTCTCTTCCACAAAATCATAATGCTCTGCCCCCTTACCATGAGGCAAATCACCAGCCCACTCTCCGGAATAGCTGTGCTGAAGACAGAGTCCGTCCACCAGCCCATCCTCATATACATAATACTTAATCCACATACCGCTGCCGCTTCTGCTGCCTGCTTCCCAGTCACCATAGTAATACTGGTTGTCTGCATAGATGGCCAATCCTTTGCCCTGAGGCTGACCTGTATCGTCTGTACCACCCATATAGTAAAACCTTGTGGTACCTGCTAAAAGCTTGGAAGCCTCCAGATATCTGGACAGATGGGCTAAATCCTCTACAGCCTCCATATTCCCAGCCTCCCAATAGCCCTTCATCTCTGACAGGATTCTTTTCAAATCCAGTCCTGCCTGTTCTGCTGCCTTTACCGGTTCCATCTTCAGAACCTCTGTCTGTCCTGCTGTCCCTTCTTCTATCTGCTGTCTATCTTCAATCCGCTGAGCTTCTTCCTCTGTATTCTTTTCGTCTTCTGCATACTCTAAAATCTCCTC
>JAFXJR010000133.1 GCA_017532145.1 Lachnospiraceae bacterium
ATCGTTTTCATACACAAACTTTACACTGGTATGCTTCCAGTCATTCTTTTCTTCCACATCAATAAAAATCCAGGGCTTAGATGGCTTAGCCGGCTGACTGGGTGTAGACGGCTCACCAGGCCGGCTGGGAATATTGATGATATACTCAGCCGTTGCCACTTGACTGTTCTTCATTCCCTCCTTCACTGCCATAGCTTTGAGTGTCATATTTTTATCTACCGTAATTGCCTTACTGTATACCTTGGAGCTGGTGGTTGGCACACTGCCATCCTCCGTATAGTAGATCACTGCTCCCTGTGTAGCAGTCTTTATCGTTACTGTCTGTACTGCAGTGTATGTGCCACCCTTTGGTGAAAATACCGGAGCTTCTACATTTTCCACTTCATCAGGCTGGTTGGGAATATTGATGATATACTCAGCCGTTGCCACTTGACTGTTCTTCATTCCCTCCTTCACTGCCATAGCTTTGATTGTCACATTTTTATCTACCGTAATCGCCTTATTGTATACCTTGGAGCTGGTAGTTGGTTCACTGCCATCCTCCGTATAATAAATTACTGCTCCTTCTGTTTTTGTGGTAATGGTTACAGTCTGTGCTTCTGTATAGGTACCTGCTGCCGGGGTAAAGACAGGATTGGCTACACTTGGTTCAGGCTCTGCAGGAAGCTGGATAATATACTCTGCCATTACCACCTGACTGCTTACACCATCTTTAATTGCTACCGCTCGAACCACCATGTTCTCCGCAACTTCAATAGGACCACTGTATCTGGTGCTTTCTGCTGTAGGAGCTTCTTCTCCTATTGTATAATAAATCTCTGCTCCCTCTGTCTCTGAAGCTATTGTTACCTGCTGAACAGCAGTATAAGTACCAGGTGCCGGGCTAAACGCAGGTGCTTCCACCGTTATCTGAGGCTTTGTCGCTGTTCTTACTGTTACACTGGCCGTTTCACTGTTACCGTTTTGATTCACTGCCCGCAGAAGGAAGGTATACTCTGTGTCACTTTCCAGCTCTGTCCAAGTATAGTCCGCTGCAAGATTTACAGACACCCAAGTAGTTCCATTATCCTTAGAAAGCTCATACTTGCTGACAATTCCCTCCACAGGTGTCCAACTTAGATAAACCTCTCCCTCTCCTTTTGCTTCTGCCACAAAGTTTTCAGGAGTAACAGGTGCCTGCGTCTCTGCAGCAATCAGCATATCTGTCAATTCTTTGGTATATTCGTTTATCTCTGTCTGGGAAAGGGGTTCATCCGTAATTGTTACATAAGCGATATGTCCTGCATAAGTAAGTGCAGAAGTACTATCCGTCTTATCTCCTCCTACAGTAATCACTCCCAGATTAGTAGGTCTGGTCAGGAAACCATTCCAATTTTCACTTCCCCAACCGGTTTGTGTTGTGCCATTCCAGGAATTGATAATATTATTCTCTCCCTGGACAAACAGAGAACTACTAAATCCAAAGGTACTCCAGCTACTTGCAGGAGCTGTACCTGTCCACTGTCCTCTCAGATTTCCTTTGGAGGAATCCCAACGGAACTGATTATTTTCCTGTAAAAAGACAAAGCCTATACCCTCATTCAGATTTCCACTGGAAGGAATCGTTACGCCCTCACGTTTTAGGATAAGCATACCCTTTCTTCCTGTCGCATTGTCAGGCTTATAAGAAATCAGGACACTACCCTTTTCCAAATCCTTTACCTTTTCCAAATCCTCCTGGCTGCCCTCAAAGATTCTGCTTCCATCAAAATAGGTAGGATTTTCTGCATTTCCTCCCTGTAATGCTCCGGATACAAAATCGTAATGCAGCTGATTCTCTGCCGCATGAAGCTGGACAGCTGCCACACCGGTTTCGTATTTATCCTGTATGGGCGCTAACTCAGGAAGATTTTCTCCTCCTATCATTTCTACATCGTACCAATATTGAGTTCCCTTACCAGCGGTTGTATCTATGTAGTCATAGGACAACTGATTTTCTACCACCGGGATAGATGCCACTTCTTCATAGGTACCATTTTCTGTCGTACTTCTCTTTACCTTGTAAGCAGTTACTCCCTCCATGGCACTGATTTGGATACGATTAGAGCTATATCTGGCTTCCACATAAAGATTCTGTACATCAGCCTTGGTATAAACCTCCATCTTTTCTTCCAAGGTCTGGATTAAAGCAGTAATTTCTTCATGGGTAACACTATCATTTCTATTTTTTGCCTCTGCAATAGCCTCTCTCAGCTGTGCAGCCTCTAAACGAGCATTATCCAACAGGTTCTCAGCCAGTAGAGCCTCTGCTTCTTCTACCTGCTCTATCAGACTGCTTTCCATCTGAATCAGTTCCTCATAAATGTCTATCGCTTCAATTAACGTACCACAAGCAGCAATAACAGCCTTTTCCTCAGAAGCATCATTTAAGCTGTCTGCCTGCTCTAATGCCTGCTGTAAGGCAACAGTTTCCTCTCTGTTTTCTCCCAATACTCCCTGCTCCAACAGTTCCTGTGCCTTCTGCTTTTCCTCTGTCAGCAGCTCCATCAGTCTGGCCTTTGCTTCCTCACTAAAGTTCCAGTATACGCCTTCCTTGCTGTAGACTCTTAACACAGCCTCTGCTTCTTCTGCTGTCGTTACTGCATAAGGAGTTGCCTTAGAACCAATACCGGAAGAAAAGGCAATTTCATATTTTCCCTCGGTAATTTCATCAATACCGATTCCACGATAGAGAATATCCCACTCACTGTCTCTTTCCTCCCACATAAAACCGATTTTTCCATCAGCCTGCAGGGTCATGGTGGAGTATGCACTCTTATGCTCCTGAATCATATATTTATTATTTTCAATATCCCATCCGCTGGCATAGCCCGCTGCATCCACGTCGGCTTCACCCAGCTCCTTATAGAAAATACTGACACCTTTTCTTACACTGTTATCCAGGGTAGGCAGGGATTGTAATGCCAGATAGCCATAGTTGCCTGTTTCCTTATTTTTTGCATATACAATATAAACCTCTCCATTGGTACTGTTACCTGCTCCATAAGAGATAGTAGAACGCTGATCCCAGGTTCCTGTGACTCTGTCAGCGTCAGACTCATCATAATGGAAGACACTGACATACCGTCCGGCTCCTGTCCGGCTGGTAATCAACACATCACCATTAGGCAGTTCTTCTATCTTGGCCTCATCCGGATTTCCTGCAGAGGATGAAGGAATGGCTGCTACACCTCTCCCTCCCAGTACCTTCCAGGTGGTACCAAAGTCGTCGGAATAAAATACATAGTTGGCATTAGTGGCCTGATAGCTTCCCGTTCTTCCTAATACTGCACTGTAGATTCTGTAATGGCTTCCCACCTTGATATAGCGGGACTGCATCCCTCTTCCTGAAGAGAAAAAGAAGGCTTGCAGACCAGGAATCTCCTCGTATACCTGCTGATGAATCTTGACCGGGTTTCCAAAGCTTTCCCCTCCGTCGGTAGACTTCATCGTAGAAGCTTCCGGACTGCCTTTACCATCCACATAGCCATAGGAGCCACTGACGCTGAACAGCAGCACATCATCAGATTCTCTGTCAGCCACCAATACCGGGTCTCCATACCCCAGTGCTTTTACTTCATCCGATACCGGGTCTCTGGTGATTTTTTCTGTTAAATTTTTAGTTGCTCCCCAATCATCTCCATTGTTTTCTGACTTCCTTACCACTAAATCGATACGATGTCCATAAGGCAGTCCCGGCCAGTTGGTTCCAATATCGTATAAAGAACCATACCGCTTATCGGCAGCAGCTACCAATTCTCCCTGGTTGTTGGTCGTAATAGCAGGTATTCTGTAATGGAACTCCTGCCAGAGAGTTCTCCAAAGTGCCTGCTTTCCTTCCTGTCCAGGCATAAGATCTTCTTCAATACACCACCAATCTGAATTTTGATTACTTCCATCACTGCTTTCGCTGAATTTCACATAGGTTCTGTTTCCTGTACCGTCTTCCGTAGTCATATACTTATTGGTATCTACGGATTTAATTGCCACATAGACTTTTTCACCCTCTACCTTCTTTACCTCCAGCACATAGGCACCGCCCGTATTGGTTTTAGTCTTATCAGAAACTACATAGTTACCTGGATTAGTTCCTGAATCAATGCTCTTTCCTTCTGATTTTACGGCAAATCCAGTGTGATTGCTACGCAGATAATATTGATCCGTTTGACCGCTTACCGGCTGCAATCTCCAGCTGTATTTTCGGGAGTAGCCGCCAGAAGCACGACTGCCATCATATTTTAACCAGCCCTCATTGTTGCCCCCATCATCATACATTACCCTGTCATTATTACTCAGCGCCGTTCCACTCTGATCATAGGCATCCCAGATGATGTACTGCTTTTCCGTATCAAGAATCAGATTCTGTCCCACAGTAGCTGAAGCCTCTGTCTGCATTCCCATAAAAAATGCCGCTGCCGTACCTGCTACAAAAGAGGTCAGCCATTTTAATTTCTTCTTTTTCATCTCCTGTCCGTCCTTTCTCTTTGGAAAGACCTTACTCTTTACGACCATAACCCGAAAGTCCTCCCACTCCCTCTATTATACATTTTTACTTTTACAGAAACCATCTGTTAAAGTATTTTGGTATTTTTTACTATATCATTTTCCTTCTACTCTCTGCAAGTATTTTTTCATTTTTTCTTATTAAAAAAAAATTTTTTTTATAAGAAAACAGGATGTGCAGCCATAGGCTTCACACATCCTGTCGATTATCCCTGTTTTCTCTTTATTTTTGCAACTATTCAGTACCCTCACAGTTACTATACAAAAATCCATGAAAATCACCAATGGTAATGGGATTTTTGCTTATTGTAACTACGTTTTCCTACAATCAGCACAGCAAGTGTGCAGACCAGCTGAATAGTTACTTATTTTTTATCATATTTTGCGGCAAATCTGCTCAGCATTGCTGCACACTCTGCTCTGGTAGCCTCTCCCTTACCATCCAGACGGAAGGAGGTACGTGCTTCATCATTGGGCTTTCCACTAATCATTCCCACTGCGGTTGCCCACTTCATATA
>JAFXJR010000134.1 GCA_017532145.1 Lachnospiraceae bacterium
CTTGCTGTACTTGGTACTGCTGGTGGTGGGTGCCTTTCCATCGGTGGTATAGTAGATGGTTGCTCCTGCGGTTGCAGAGGTAAGGGTTACACTCTGCGCCTTATCATAGGTTCCGGCTTTTACCGAGAAGGCAGGAGTCTTTACTGTTTCCTTCACCGAATCAGGAGAATCAGGAAGCTGAATTACATAAGCAGCCTGTGCCACTGTACTGTTGTTCATACCTTCTTTTACGGCAATCGCCTTAATGGTCATCGACTTATCCACCATAATTGCCTGACTATACTTTGTACTGCTGGTAGTAGGTTCCTTTCCATCGGTGGTATAGTAGATAACTGCTCCCTCTGTTGCGGAGGTAATGGTTACACTCTGTGCCTTATCATAGTTTCCTGCTGCTACAGAGAAGGCAGGTGTCTTTACCGTTTCTTTTTCTGCAGGAGCTTTCTCAATCACATAAGCTGCCTCTGCTTCTGCACTGTTTTCCATGCCTTCCTTTACCGCAATCGCCTTAATGGTCATGGATTCACTTACGGTAATCTCCTGCGTATATTCTGTACTGTCTGTAGTCGGTGCAGTGCCATTAGTAGAAGTAGATGGTTGCTCCCTGAGTAGCAGAAGTAATGGCTACCTTTTGTTCCTCCTTATAGGTTCCTGCCGGTACAGAGAAAACAGGGGTTTCTACGGTTTGTTTTTCTTCAGGCTCTTCTTCTGTATTAATAGTATAGGTAACAGAAGCTACTGCACTGTCGTCCATGCCCTCTTTCACCGCAATTGCTTTAATAGTTGTAGTAGCACTTACAGTAAGGGCTTCTGTATATTCTGTACTGGTTTCTGTAGGCTCTGTTCCATCAGTAGTATAATAGATGGTTGCTTCCGCTGTAGTCGTAGAAATCTCTACTGTCTGAGTCTCTGTATAGGTTCCTTCTTCTACAGAAAAGGTAGGGGTTGCTACAATAAACTCAGAAAGAGTAGCTGTTGCTTCTGCCTCTGCACCTTCTCCTCCCCCATTGACTGCACGTACCTTAAAGGTATAGTCACTTCCACCTGCAAGGTCTGCAAAAACATGACTTGTACTGCTGTCTGCATCTACCCAATTTCCACCATTATCGCTGGAAACCTGGTATTTATCCACAATTCCTGCTACTGCTGTCCAGCTTAGGTTTACCTCACGACCTTCTACTGTTACTTCAAAATCTCCAGGTGCAGGTAAATCTTCTGCTTCTTTTGCTGTCAGCTGAGCAGTAACTGCCCTGGTGTACTCATTCATTTCTGTCTGAGCCATGACTTCATCAGTAATGGTAATATAAGCAATATGTCCGTTGTAAGCCAGTGCCATTCCATCTGCTGTTTTATCTGCTCCAACTGTCAATACTGCCAGTTTGTTTGGTCTGGTCATAAAACCATTCCATCTTAATTCATTCCAGCCGAGCTGTTCGCCTCCATTCCAGGAATTGACTACATTCTTTACTGCTACTTCATATACACCATTGGAAAAACCAAAGGTACCCCAAGTCTTAGCAGGTGCTGTATTATCCCAGCCTCCTCTCAATCCATCTACGGAGGAGTCCCAACGGAACTTTGCATCATCCTGGAAAAATGCAAATCCAGTGCTGCCACCCAGATTTCCACCCACACTAGTAGGCATAACTGTATTTTCCTGCTTTAAAATCAGGAAGCTCTTTCTTCCAGCAGCATTATCCGGTTTATAAGAGATAATTACACTTCCTGCCGAAAGATCCTTTACTTTATCCAACTCCTCTTTTGTACCTTCATACATTCTACTACCGTTGAAATAGGTATATTCTCCATTTTCTCCGGCTACAAAGTCATAATGAAGCTGGTCTTCCTCTGCATGCTTTTGCACAGCTTGGATACCCGTTGGGTACTTATCCTGCAGAGGCTCATATGTAGGCAATGTTATAGTTTCTCCTTCGGCAGCTTCTGCTGCTACAGGAACAATCTTATACCAAGACTGTTTATCTACACCTGCATTGTCAATATGACTATAGGAAATCTTGTCTGATACTGCCTCTACCGTTACCACATCTGTATAGGTACCATCCTGAGTATCGCTTTTCTGAATCTTATATTGTGATACACCAGACATACCTGCAAAGCGGATATTCACTGTATTATATCTGGATTCTACAGAGAAATCTTCTATCTCCATACCAGCTGTGTACGCTGCCATCTTTTCTTCCAGTTGAGTTACCAGTTCAGTTATTTCTTCATAGGTTTTAGTGGAAAGAGCATTTGTATCCAGTATCTCTTGTATTTCATTAACAGTCGCTATCAGTGCTACTGCCTCCAAACGCTGCTCTACTAACCCATTGCTATCATAAAGCTCTTTCGCTTCCTGATTTCTGGTTCTTACT
Source organism: Lachnospiraceae bacterium (assembly GCA_017532145.1). GTDB lineage: Bacteria > Bacillota > Clostridia > Lachnospirales > Lachnospiraceae > Kineothrix. The sequence continues at coordinate 2,373 of JAFXJR010000134.1, forward strand.
GTCTCCTGCTGTGCAATCAGATCTTCATAAACCTCTATTGCCATCTGCATGTCTCTGGCAGAAGCAACAATTGCATCATTATCAGCATCTTCCGGCAATTCCTCAGCCTCGTCATACTTTGCTTTCACTGCGGTTGCTTCAGCCCTGTTTTTATCTATCTGCTCACTCTCAAACAGTTCCAAAGCCTTTGCTTTTCTCTCATTAAAAATCTCTTTTAAATATGCAGTAGCCTGTGTATCCTCATCCAAATCCCAATAAACCTTTTCACCACTGAATGTATCCACATATCCTGCTACCTGCTCCTTAGTATCCAGCTGATAGGGTGTTGCTTTGGAACCAATACCGGTAAAAGCCGTTTCATACTTTCCATCTGTAATCTGCTCAATACTAATGGGTACATATACCATATCATAAGCAGGGTTTCCTTCTTCATAGAAGAATCCCAACTTACCATCCTCTTGAACAGTAAACGTGGAATATGCACTTTCTAAAGGCTGTACCATCAGGAAATTGTCGTCACTCCAGCCTTTTACAAACTCCTGCGGAGTGGTATCACTTTCGCTTAACTCTTTATAGAAGATACCTACACCACATCTGTTGCCGGTAGTAGGGATGGACTGCAGTGCCAGATATACATATTCATCTGTATCAGCCTTTTTTGCATAAACCACATAGGTTTCACCATCTGTTCCTCTGGTGCTTCCAAGAGGCAATGTTGCCTGCTGTCCCCAGCTTCCCTGAGTATAGGTTTCGTCTCCATCCGCATAGGTGAAAACGTTAATATATCTGCCATTATCCTTACGGCTGGCAATAATTACATCACCATTGGGAAGCTCCTCTACCTTAGGCTCATCTGCGGGGGCGATAGGTGCTGTCTCCACACCACCCAATACCTTCCAATTTCCACCAAAGTCATCCGAATAAATTACCCAGTTTTCATGCTGATTGTTATCGCTGGTACTTCTGGTAGAAATCGCACAGTATATTCTGTAATGACTGCCCACCTTAATATAACGGGACTGCATAATACGTCCTGAGCCTACAAAGAGTCCCGGCCAAGTCTCATCAAATCCATAAATCGTATCGGTAATTGGAACAGGCGCCTTAAAACTCTGTCCTCCATCCTCAGAGATAAACTGGTGTACACCCAGTTTATTTTCTCTGCTGGAGTTAAAAAATCCTGCTGTACCACTGGCAGTCAATATCAATACCTTATCTGTATCTCTATCCGCCACCATAGCCGCATCACCAAAGCCGGTAGCTACATTGGAAGCACCGGTAATATTTTCTGTCAGATTCTGATCTGTACTCCAACTCTTTCCATCATCGGTAGAAGTCTTCACCAGGATATCAATTCTATGACCTCCCAAATCTCCTGCATGTCCATATCGCTTATCTGTTACCGCAATCAATCTTCCATCATTGGCTGTAGCAAAGGCAGGAATACGATAATAAATAGTCTGTCCATTCTCTGTCTGGGGTGTCTCCCACAGTATCTGGGCTCCTTCCAGTCTTTCATAGGTTACTGTTTCCGCAGCACCTGCGGTTGCTCCCCAAGCTGCTGCACTAACTGAGCAAAGCAAGGCTGCCAATGTCAGTCTTAATTTTTTCATCTTCATTAATACACACACCTCTTTCTCGGTTTCCTTTGTTCCTGTAAATTTCCCACGCACTGTTTTATTTTGGTGTCTTCTGGTATAGAGTACTTTTTGCAAAATGATAGAAATTCTTTTGTGAAAATCCCAAATTTTCTATACTTCTATACAAAAACACTATTTTTTTCACCTCCTGACTCCGTCCTTTTGTTTACTGTTTTTTTAATTGATATGAATTAATTAGTATTTTTTACTATATCATTTTATCCTATTTATTTCAATGCTTTTTTAGGAAGAACATTTACTATTTCTTAACAAAAATTTAACACCTGAATTCCTCTTTTTTTCATATAATAAGAATACGTTTGATTTATACAGTTTTGTACTACATACAAGGAGGTAAGTTTATGGACAGTGACCCTGACACCGGGAATATTATTTTTCAGCTTTTATTTCTGGTATGTCTGACACTTGTGAATGCCTTTTTCGCAGGAGCGGAAATGGCAGTTGTTTCTATTAACAAAGGAAGGATTCGGCGACTGGCTGCAAACGGCAACAAAAAAGCTGCTCTTATTCTGTCGCTTTCAGAAAATTCCACCAGCTTTTTATCGACCATTCAGGTAGCTATTACCTTTGCCGGATTCTTTTCCAGTGCCTCGGCTGCCACCGGTATTTCTCAGGTTCTGGCTGATAGACTGGCACTGCTGGGATTGCCATGGAGCGAGACCATTGCACTTATCGTTGTGACGCTGGTGTTGTCCTACTTTACTTTGGTCTTTGGGGAACTGGTACCTAAACGAATTGCCTTGCAGAAGGCAGAAAGCTTCAGCCTTCTTTGTGTAACTCCCATCCACTATATTTCTATGATTATGTCTCCCTTTATCCGCCTGCTCTCCCTTTCCACAAATAGTTTTCTGCATTTGATTGGGATGAAGCCTGACCGGATTGAAGAGGAAGTTTCCGAAGAAGAAATCAAGTTTTTACTGGAAACAGGACAGGAAAATGGTGTATTTAACGATATTGAAAAAGAGATGATTACCTCTATTTTTTCTTTTGATGATAAAAAGGCAAGAGAGGTTATGATTCCCCGACAGGAAATGACAGCAGTTCCTGTCGACTGCTCCAGTAGTGAATGTCTGGATATTGCTTTGCAGAGCAGACATTCCCGTATTCCCGTTTATGAGGGTAGTATTGATACCATCGTTGGTATACTGCTGGTGAAGGATTTGATGATTCAAATAAGGGAACAGAATTTTGCCGACTTTAGTATTCTTCCTTTGCTGAGGAAGCCTTTCTTTATTCCAGAAAATAGAAAAATTGATACACTGTTTAAAGAAATGCAGGAAAATCAGCTTCAAATGGCTATTCTTATCGACGAATATGGAGGAGTCTCCGGGCTGGTTACTCTGGAGGACTTAATTGAAGAAATCGTGGGGGATATCCGGGAGGAACATGAAAAAGCAGAACCGGAAATTGTTCAGCTGGAAAAAAATGTATACCGCATTCTGGGAAGCACCCTGCTTTATGATTTAAATGAATCTCTCCATTTGAAGCTGGAAAGCAACTATGATACTCTTTCCGGTTACTTAATTGAGCAGTTGGGACATATTCCTGATACCACGGAGCTGCCCATCCATCTTCCGACCCCAGAGGTAGCTTTTACGATTACTGCACTGGCCGATCGGGTAATTACGTCTGCTGTAGCAGAAATTATTCTGCCTCCAACGGAGGATGGGATACAGGGAAGTAATGGCTAATGCAGAGTTTATATTTTGACACGAGCCTTTTCCTATCGCTAATGGCTGCTGATACTATAGATAATCACAATCACCAACAGATTCACAAATTTTTCACCACTTTTCCTATTTTTTCTGTTATACTATAAGATATCCTCCCGTTATCCACAAAATCGGAGTGGTGGGGAGGCTATTTTTTCATGGCTATTTCTTTAATCCAAATCAAGAAAGTCGCCACTTCAAGTATGCTGTATACTCAGTGGGAGACTTACTTGTGTCTGGTGATGAGAAAACAGCAAAGCAGATGGTAACTATCCACTTTGACTTTTACTAAGAAAGGAGAAGGGCATTTCTCCTGTTGCCTAAAGAAAACCGCTTAAAAGCAGCCGGGATTGTGCCTATTATCATGAATGAATCTTACATTAGAAACCAGTGTATCCGCTGTTACTGTATTTTTACAGGGACTGCTTAGCTTCTTTTCCCCCTGTGTACTGCCTTTGATTCCGCTCTATATTGGTTATCTTTCCGGGGGAGCAAGATCGGTGGATACAGAAGGAAATACCTGCTACAAACGAGGAAAGGTAATGCTTAACACCTTCTTTTTTGTTCTGGGCATTAGCTTTGCCTTCTTCCTGTTGGGATTGGGATTTACGGCAGCAGGTCGTTTTTTCACCAATTACCAAACCTTATTTACCCGAATAGGAGGAATTATCGTTATCCTCTTTGGTCTGTATCAGTTGGGAATCTTTGGACATCATGTACTGAACAAAGAGAGGCGTATCCACTTTCGCCCTGATAGCCTGGTGATGAATCCACTGACTGCTCTTATTTTGGGATTTACCTTTAGCTTTGCCTGGACTCCCTGTGTAGGACCCGCTCTGGCCAGTGTACTTATTCTGGCAGCCTCTGCTGCCTCTTCCTTTACAGGGTTTATGCTAATTGGTGTCTATACTCTGGGCTTTGTACTGCCCTTTATGGCTGTAGGACTTTTTACCGGTACCTTGCTGGACTTCTTTAAAAAACACCGTTCCGTAGTAAAGTATACGGTGAAAATCGGTGGTATTTTAATGGTTCTGATTGGTGTTATGATGTTTACCGGTTGGATGAATCATATCAGCTCCTATCTTTCTCAAAATATGGGAATGATAGAAAGTCAGGACAACACTTCACAAAAGTCCGAAGATAGCACCAAAACAGAAGCTTCTACGGGAACGGATTCGGAAATAACCAATTCCACCAAAACAGCTTCCGAACAAACGGATTCTTCAGGAAATACTTCTGAGGCTTCTACAGGAACGCCTTCTGAATCAACATCCTCTGATTCAAATACTTCTTCTGAAGATGATACTGCTTCCCAAGGCACGGATATTGAGGAAATTCCTGCACCGGATTTCAGTCTTTCCGATCAATTTGGCAATATTCATACGCTGTCAGATTACAAAGGAAAAACTATTTTCCTGAATTTCTGGGCAACCTGGTGTCCTCCCTGTCGGGCTGAAATGCCTGAGATTCAGGAAATTTATGAGGAATACGGCTTTAATGAGGAGGATGTGATTATTCTGGGGGTAGCCTCCCCCAATTACGGACAGGAAGGTTCGGAGGAGGATATCGCTGCCTTTATGGAAGAAAATGGATATACCTATCCTGTAGCCATGGATACGGGAGGACTGATTTCCTATGAGTATGGAATCAGTGCATATCCGACTACCTTTATGATTGATGCCAATGGAAACGTTTATGGCTATGTCAGCGGACAGATTACGAAGGATATTATGGAGAGTATTATTGAACAGACGAAAGAGGGAGTCCCCAGACAATAAGTTGGTAAATAAAGCTGCAAATATTGCTGTTTGGTAAAACAAGCAGCAGAAAAACTTATTCCACAAATAAAAGGGGCTGTCGCAAAATAAAAATTTTCTACAACATACAGTATTGATTTAAAGAAAATCATATGATATATTGTAGCGAAATTTCATTTTGCAACAGCCCCTTTTTACTGTATAACTTTTACTGTTCAGGCTCAATCAATCCATAGGTATTCCCTTTTCTCTTATAAACAACGTTTACCTGATCCGTCTCTGCATTGCAGAATACAAAGAAACTGTGGCCAAGAAGCTCCATCTGGATGCAGGCATCTTCCGGATACATCGGTTTAATATCAAACTTCTTGCTACGGATAATCTTTACTTCCTCCTCATCCATGTAATCCTTTTCGATAAATTCCTGCTTAAAGACAGTGGATGACTGCTTTTGATCTACCAGCTTCTTCTTATACTTCTTCAGCTGGCGCTCAATAATCTCCTCCACCAGGTCGATGGAAACATACATATCATTGCTAACCTGCTCCGAACGAATGATACTTCCCTTAACCGGTATCGTCACCTCAATTTTCTGCCTGTCTTTCTCCACACTTAGCGTTACATGCACCTCCGTATCCGGATTAAAATATTTTTCCAGCTTGCCTATTTTATGTTCTACTGCCGACTTTAATCCTTCTGTAACATCAATGTTCTTACCCACTATAACAAACTTCATATCACTCATCCCTTTCATCGAAGTATTGTACAAGCATTATATCATATTTCTATAACCTTGTGCAACAATTTAAGTATATAGTTTTATCTTTTTGACTTTTTCTTTTACTTATCTTAATCTATTCGACTTGTGGATAGCTATGTGGATATTATGGATAAGTCGTGGACATTGTGGATAACTATATGAAAATGGATACTCTATTCACAGAGTATCCACTTTTTTATTGCCTATTTACTATTTTAGAAAAATGCTAATTTAACCGTATTAATAAAGGTCATAACGTTTTCTTAGAATATTCTTCTTACGGAAAGAGGTGTTCTATAGTTTGCATTAGAAACGATAATTCCTGTCTTTGCTGTAGAAGCATGAACAATCTGACCATTTCCAATATAGATTCCCACATGACCGGAATAACATACAATGTCTCCCGGCTGGGCATTTGCCAGACCATTAACTGCTGAACCTACATGTCTGTCTGCCGCAGAAGAATGAGGCAGGCTGACACCAAAATTCGCATACACACTCATTACAAATCCGGAACAGTCTGCACCATTGGTAAGGCTGCTTCCTCCATATACATAGGGATTTCCTACAAACTGCAAAGCAAAATCTGCCACTGCACGACCCATGGAACTTCCGCCACTGGAAGCATAAACCACCGGCTGCTCGGCTGCCTTTGACTGAGCAGAAGACCTGGCTGCCCTGGCTGCCGCTTCCTGAGCTGCCCTTCTTGCTGCTGCCTCCTTCGCCAGACGAGCTTCCTCCTCCGCTTTGGATTCAGCCTGAACAAACTCTGTAGTCAACGTTACATAATTCGTAGAAACGTATCCGTTACCTTCCTCAATATTTACCTTTACCCACTCATCCAGTTCCTCAGTAACAATCAGTTCATCCTCTATGGGAACCAGACCCAGTACAGAGGCCTCCAGACTGGGTTCTTTCCTTACCTTAAGAGTAGTAGTCGTTACCGTAGCAATCCTTTTGCCTACCTGCCGGGCAAGAGCTACTGCATCTTCACCAGTTACACAATATTCACCTTTTACATATCCGGTTACTGAGCCGGATTTAATCTCATACCAGCCATCCTTTTCTGAAAGGAAAATACCTACAGATTCATCATATAGCTTACCCAGAATTTCGCCTTCCTCACTGGGCATACTGCGTACATTTACATAGTTAGTGACATCTGCAATGACAAGATTTTTAAAGCTTTCTTCCTCATCTTTCCGATTGAGTCTCCTGGCCACATCCCTTACTACTTCTTCGCTCAGCTGAGTAGTATCTACTTCCTTTGTCTCTTCTATCACCTTTTCTTCAGAAACCGGTATCGTTTCATTCATTCCTTTTAAAGAAGTCGCATCTGCTGCTAACGCATACTCTACTCCTGCTGATGGTAATACTGAAGAAACACTACCTGCACTGGCATCTATATTGATACCCGAAAATGTAAGAACTGCTGTCGCTGCACACATTACGATTTTCACGTTCTTTTGTCTCATTACTGTAACCTCCGCAAATTGTTACTGACTATGTTACATTTGTTACAAAATTGTTACATCCGTAAAATAATATAGCATCAATAACAGTTTTTGTCAACCCAGATACCTTTTTCCAATTCCCGGAAATATTAAGTTTTTCACTTTGTTCACAAAAAATTTACATTTTCAGATATGCCTATGACTGAATGAAAAAATTCTGTATACTGGTTACTGCATTGGCTCCATCTGAAACAGCAGTAATAATCTGTCTTAAAGGTTTGGTTCTTACGTCACCGGCTGCAAAAATACCCGGTGTATGAGTCTGTCCATCTTCTCCCGCTACAATATACCCCTTTTCATCACAATCCACCACATGTCGGAAGACCTCTGTATTAGGATGTATACCTACTGCAATAAATACACCGTCTACCTTAAGTACATTTTCCTCTCCTGACTTTACATTCCGAAGCTGCAGACCTTCCACCCGACTGCTGCCCTGGATTTCTTCCACAACACTGTTCCAGATGATTTCCACATTAGGAAGCTGCTTCACACTTTCCTGCAGGATTCTGGCTGCTCTCAGTTCATCCCTACGATGAATGAGATAAACCTTACTGCTGGTTCTGGCCTGGAAAATAGCATCCTCTACAGCTACGTCACCACCACCTACCACAGCCACCGTTTTTCCCCGGAAAAAGGCTCCATCACAGGTAGCACAATAGGAAACTCCTTTTCCTGACAGCTCTGCCTCTCCGGGAGCTCCCAGCTTGGCATGGCTGGCTCCGGTAGCAATCAGTATGGTTTTGGTCTCTACCTCTCCCTTATTGGTCACAATCCGATGACCTGCTGATTTCGCTTCACTCCCCACTAATTCCGCATTCTGACGATTGTTTAGAGATTCCACGGTTTTTACCTCTGCTACCATAAACGGAATCTCCATATTGTCCGCATGCTCCCGGAACTTCCTCCCTAAATCATAGCCATTAACTCCCGGCAATCCCAGATAGTTATCCACCTCATAGGTAGACAATACCTGACCTCCGCTCATTCCGCTTTTCTCCACTACCAGAGTCTCCAATCCGGCTCTTTTTGCGTATACCGCTGCTGACAAACCTGCTGGACCTGAACCAATAATTACTAAATCATACATTAATTTATCCTCTCTTTCTGTTTTTAGGATTTCGTGAGCGTGAAACGCGAAGAAATCCGTAAGCATCAAGGGGCAAATACTTTTGACCCCAATATCATTTTATTTAAGATATGTTACATTTTACACCACAATAGAAGCAACTTATTCCTGGGTGTTATTTCTAATAAGCCGGGTATCGCTATAACCATATTAACGACATTCGATGTAAAATCACAGTAAAGCAATATTGCTAAATCAGAAATGTTTAACTGCTCCATCTACCAGCCTCCATCCAAGCCGATAATCTGACCTGTCATATACTCAGGAGCTTCTATTATCTGCAGAACCATTTGAGCTACCTCCTCCGGCTGTCCAAAGCGGTCTGCAGGTATCTCCGCCTGAAGTATCTGCCTCTCCTCCTCATCCAAACAATCATTCATTTCAGTATCTATTACTCCACAGGCCAGAGCATTCACACAGATATGGCTGGGTGCCAGTTCCTTTGCCAATGCTTTTGTCAGGCTGTTTACTCCTCCCTTTGTGGCGGAATAAGCCACTTCCATAGACGCACCCACGCTTCCCCATATGGAAGAAATATTGACGATTCTACCGGATTTTTCTTTTAACATCAAAGGAATAGCCTGCCTGCAGGTATAGAACACACTACTTAAATTGGTGTTGATTATTTCCTGCCACTGCTCCGGCTTCATCTCAGACAATAGACCGATATAAGAAATCCCTGCATTGTTGACTAAAACGTCCAGACGGTCTATCTTTTCAAAGAGACGGGAAACCTGGCTGTCATCCCCCATATCGCAGCACTGAATATCACAGGTGATTCCATACCTCTGTTCCAGTCTGTACTTTAAGTCCAAAAGCAAATCTTCTCTATACCGGCAGGTTAAGTACAGGTGATAGCCCTTCTGAGCCAGTGCCTCTGCAATTGCCCGCCCGATTCCCCGGGAAGCTCCACTAACCAAAGCTTTTTTGTCCATTTATTCTCCCCTTAGATAAGATTTTTAATTCCTTCACAGATTCTGCCTGCCACCACTGGATTATTCATGGTAAAGATATGGATACCATCCACCCCATGAGCAATCAGTTCTACAATCTGGTTGACTGCATAGGCCATGCCTGCATCAAAGAGCGCTTCCTTTCTGTCCCCATACTTATCTAAAATTCTACGGAACTTTTCGGGCAGGCTGGCACCGCACATATTTACCATTCGTTCAATCTGTGCCCGATTGGTTACTGGCATAATCCCTGCCTCCACTGGTACATCAATCCCTGCTATCTTCAGTTTTTCCTGAAAATCATAAAATATCTTATTATCAAAAAACAACTGGGAAACCAAATGTCCCGCTCCTGCATCCACCTTTTTCTTCAAATGGCGAATATCCGATACCAGGTCTGTGGCCTCCAAATGTACCTCTGGATAACAGGCTCCGCTTACATGAAAATCCCCCTGTTCTTTGATAAAAGTTACCAGCTCGCTGGCATACTTAAAATCATCCTTTATGGGTATCTGAGGATTAACATCTCCTCTTAAGGCCAGTATATTTTTTAGACCAGCCTCCTCCAATCGCTTTAAAATATTCTTAATTTCTTCTTTACTGTAGCTAATGCAGGTAAGATGTACTAAAGGCTCTATCTGATACTCCCGTCTAATCTTTGATGCCAGCTCCAACGTCTTATTGTCAGCACCACTGCCTCCCGCTCCAAAGGTTACACTGATAAAATCTGGATGTAAAGCAGCCAGAAGCTTTAGGGTTGCATCAATATTTTCCAGCTCTGCTTCCTTTTTGGGTGGAAAAATTTCAAAGGAAAGCACAGGTTTTTTTTGAGTAAATAAATTTTCGATTATCATCTCTTTTTTCTTGCTCCTTTTATACTATGATGTTGGGGGTGCCGCAAAATAAAAATTTTCTACAATATACAGCATTGATTCAAAGAAAATTATACTATATATTGTGATGAAATTTCATTTTGCAACAGCCCTTTGATGATTACGGATTTCTTCGCATTTCACGCTCACGAAATCCTAAAAGATTTGAAATCCGCACATTTTTCTGCGAAAAATGGCTACTTTCTCATGTTTTGTGGATCCCAAAGTCATCTATTTTCATGCAAACAAGAAAATAAATGACCTTTTGACCCTGGCATCATGCTATAGTAGTATGTTTCCTTAAAAACTCCTTAATTTGTCACTTCCATCGTCTACCGTGTTTTCAATCTTTTTTATTTTCAAATAGTAGCTGTAGCTGTCGTTGACCTTTACCAAAACTCTATCTCCTGCCTTATGACCCAGTAAGGCTTTTCCTATAGGGGATTCTGTACTAATTAGTCCCTCCAGAGAATTGCCCCTGACGGTAGTGACAATCTTATAGGTTTCCACTGTACCATCTTCTTCAAATTCTACCTCTACCGTATTGTTTACGCCCACCTCATCCTCTTTGGATTCATCAGAAATAATCTGAGCAGTCTTAATCATCCTCTCCAGATACCGAATCCTGCTTTCATTTTTATTCTTCTCCCGTTTCGCTGCGTAATACTCAAAATTTTCGCTTAAATCTCCATGAGCTCTTGCTTCCTTTACTGCCTCCAACGCTTCCTGGCGAACGACCAGTTTCCGGTATTCTATTTCTTCTTCCATACGTTTCATATCCTGCTTTGTTAATTGATTATGCATGATAGATTATACTCCTTATCTATTTCCAATTTATCAAATATTAGTTCTACAATTGCTTCATAGTCTGATAACCGGGTGGCTTTCTTTATCTTTTTTACATACTTCTCCGAACGATTAAACAAGTGTCCTAAATAAAACCACAGTTCTTTCATCTTGAACAGTACAGGGGTGTCTCCCTGCATATACTCTCGATATCCGTGATAAAGTTTATCATGAAAAGTGCGGATTTCCTGCTTTTCAGGCAGACTTATTCCTTCTCCTTCCTCATTCATTATTCCTCGTGCCAGTCCTGGATTGATTAATAGTCCCCTCCCCAACATCAGTCTGGAGATTTGGGGAAATTCCTGTGAAAAGACTCTGTAATCCCGGGGATGGAAAATATCTCCATTATAGCATAAGGGAGAGCTGATCTGCTGTACTGCTTCAACAAATACTTTTTTATGAGGGGGATTTTTATAGTAATCCTTCTGTACTCTGGGATGAATAATCAACTCATGCAGAGGAAACCGGTTGAATATCGGAAGCAAATCGTAAAATTCTTCCGGTGACTCTATCCCTATCCTTGTCTTAACAGAAATTTTCAGTCCTGCCTTTTCCGCCTGATCTATTACCTGATCCAAAAAAAATGCCAGTTCTTCTTTCCTTCCCAGAAAGCCTGCACCCTTTCCCTTAGAAACTACGGTACCAGAAGGACAGCCTAGGTTTAAGTTGATTTCTTCATAACCATAGGTCTGCTGCAGCTCTCTGGCTGTACGCATAAAGTACTCCGGCTGATTGGTCAGAATCTGTGGTACTACATACATTCCCTTATTATGTTCCGGCAGAATATCCTTTCTCTCCTTCGGTGTCAATGTCCGATGCTGTCCTGGAGACACAAAAGGAGTAAAGTATTTCTCCACTCCTCCAAAGGTTTGGTGAAAAGCATTTCTGTACAGATAACCACCGATTCCCTCAAGGGGGGCAAAATAAATTTTCCTGCTGTTTATATATTCTTCTCCCATTGCTTACTGACTCACTTTCTCCCCTGTTTCTCTTACTTTTAGCCAAATTAAGAAAGCTCTCCACTTCAAGCAATCAGCACAACTATCCTCTTTGACTCCACCCGGGACAACTTCCCTGATTGATTTCCATTTTTTTATTTCTGCTGAATCCCTGAAGTGGACGACTTCATTAATCCCCTTAAAATAGCTGTCATCTTAGGCGGTGTACCATAGAGCAGCACCCCTACCCGATAGATTCTTGCGGATATTACTCCAATCACACAGACGGAACCTATCAGGATAACAATAGACAGCGCCACTTGATAAAAGGGAACTGTACTCATGGTAATACGGGCAAACATAGCAATCGAAGAAGTAAATGGGATATAGGAAAAAGCCTGCATCAAGGGAGTATCCACATTTCCTCCGGTCATGGAAGACATTACTACTATAAAGGCTATCACAAACAGCAGAGTCAGCGGCATAGAGGAGGTATTAATATCCTCCACCTTAGAAGCAGTAGAACCCACAGCTCCAAATAAAAAGGCGTAGATAAGAAAGCCCAGGATAAAAAAGATTAACATATATACTAACAGACTCAACGGCATATTGAAGAGGGAAGAAATCATGCCACTGCTGTCCAGATAGTCTTTATTCAGGTTAAAGCACAGATAGGCAGTCCCAAAAACCACAGTCAACTGGATAAAGCCTGCCAGACAGGAAGCAATAACCTTACCAAACATCATACTTTCCGGCTTGGCACTGGTAATCAGCAGTTCCATGGCTCTGGAGCTTTTTTCTGTCGCCACATTGGTGGCAACCATCTGTCCATAAAGAATAATCACCATATATAGGGCAAACAACATGATATAAGTATAAAAAAAGTTTTCTCCCTGATCCTTCCCCAGACTTTCTGTATGGTATTCAATCTCTGCAGACAGAATCTCTCCTGCTGTCTCTGGAGAAATCCCATTTTCTACCATAGCCTCCATACGATACAGCTTCTGTAATGCTTCATTGGCTTTGTTTGTGTTAGAATCATACATGGAAAGATTGTCAACATAATAGGTATAGGCAGTGGGACTTTCCAGCACAAAGGCACACTCTGCCTCACCGGAAACAATCTGATTTTTCAATTCTTCCTGCTGTAAGAGAGTGGTCTGTATCTGATAATTGGGAAAGGTCTCAGCAAAAGTCCTCTGCACAGCTTCCTCGTCCATACCGGCTGCCGGAATAACCAGCATAATCAGACTGTCTCCTTCCCCTGCTCCCTCTTCCTCCTCAAAGCCTGCACTGATACGGGGAAAAAACATAACTCCCACAATCAGTATCACCAGAAACAGGGTAGTACCCAGAAATATTTTATTTTTAAAATAGTTTGCCAACTCAAAGCTTAGTATTGTTTTAAACTGCTTCATCATCCAATCCCCCTGTATATTCTACAAAAATATCGTTTAAGGAAGGCTCAAAGACCCTGATTCCATCTATATCATAATTTTCTGTCAGCTGACGCATCACCTTCTGTTTCTCCTGGGGCGAAGTCAGATGGATAATAAGCTCCCCATTTTCACTACAGGTACAGCAGCTTCCCCAATCTTTCACTATCTTTTCTTTGTTTTCGGAAGATACTACCAGCCGGTCTCTGGTATAGTTTCTCTTAAGATGATTAAGATTACCCTGCAAGACAATACTTCCCTGATTCAAAATAGCAATACTATCACAAAATTCTTCGATATAATTCATCTGATGGCTGGAAAACAGCAGAATTTTTCCCTTAGCAATCTCCTCCTTTACTACCTCCTTCAGCAGCATCGCATTGACAGGATCCAAACCAGAGAATGGCTCATCTAAAATAATAATCTGGGGATTGTGAGCCAAGGCTGTAATCAGCTGAATTTTTTGCTGATTTCCCTTAGACAGCGTATCCAGCTTTTTATCCCGGTATTCTATCATCCCCAGGCGTTCCAGCCAGCCCTCCACCGACCTTTTGGCAGCCTGTCGGTTCATTCCCTTTAGCTGGGCGAAATAGATAAGCTGATCCAAAATTTTTTTCTTGGGATAGAGTCCTCTTTCTTCAGGCAGATACCCCATCCCAATCTGGTTGACATTTAAAGGTCTTCCTTCCAATAGTACATCTCCAGCATCTGGAGGAAATACTCCCATTAAAATACGAATCGTCGTCGTTTTTCCTGCACCGTTTCTTCCTAAAAGTCCAAAAGCCCTGCCTCCTTCTGCGGAAAAGGAGATATCCTGCAAGACTTTTTTCTCTCCGAAGCTCTTTTGTATTCCTTTTAATTCCAGTTTCATTTTCATATACTCCCTTCTGCTTTTTCTTTTATCAAAGTAGATGAAAAGCTACTCCCTCTATGTAGTCTCCACTCCTATCTTATCCCTTTTTTTCTTCTTTTCTGCAGGCAGTTTTTCGTATAAGTCATCGTCATCAGCAGATATATCAGGCTGGTTAGAATCACCGCCAGAATCCCGGTATTCCAAATTAGATGGGCAAATAATGCTATCATGGAAATTATCGGTGCTGTCTTGGACAACAGCAGATAACTGGCATAGGCTGACTGATAAATCAGCTCCTTTTCTGCTTCATCACAGCTCTCTACCCATTGCTCCGTAAATTTTCTGGAAGCCGGGTCTCCCTTTCTATCCGGATTGTACTTCTGTTCCAGCTTTACCAATCTTACTCCCCAATAACCCTGATAACCATGTAGCAGAATAAACAGGAAAAAGGAAACTAACAAAATAATCCCTCCAGAATATCTTACTACAGACTCGATATATTCCATAGAATAGGCAGTAGACAGAATAACTATTGAAAAAAAATCAATCACTGCTATCATACTGCTTCCCCAGGCACTTATCTTCTCTGCTTCATTATCCAGCCTGTCACTTTCTTCCTCCTCTGCTTTCTCGCTTGCTTTAGCTAATTGGCTTAGCTTCTTCAGTGTCAATTCTCCTATCAGGATATCCAGCACCAACAGAAGCAGAAACTCTGGTAAAAGATAGGTTCTTATCAGATGAAGCAGAGCTGCTGCAATCTGCGATAGGGAAAACAGCCCCTCTCTGGCTCCTGCAGCCCAAAATCCTATAGTTCCTCCAAGGATGACACAGCCTCCCAGTATCAATCCATATTTTAGATAGGTATTCATCTTTTTTGCTTCACTCATCCTTCATCCTCCAACCAGAAAATATTTTCCACCGTCGTCTGACACACCTGTGCAAGCTTTAATGCCAGGGCCACCGAGGGCGAATAGTCGCCTCTTTCTATTAAGCTTATCGTCTGCCGGGATACACCACACAACTTCCCTAAATCGGTCTGGTTAATTCCCAATCTGGCACGTTGCTCCTTCAGTCGATTATATAAGGGCATACTCCCCCTCCTTATACTTGACATATTATATTGTCATTTTGACAAGTGTATTTGTCAAAAATAATATATCATTGACAAAGATATTTGTCAATACTTTATGTTCACCGTTAACCTAGTAAAATGAATAGTTATCATCTGCTCTACTGCTAAGTAGTACAACTACTTTGTGGTTTATTAGATAGAATTTGTACTTTATCTGACAACAATAAGTCCCTCACTTAGCACTCAGCGTACTTGATGTGGGGGACTTCCTTAATTTGGGTCAAAACGGATATTCACAATCTACAAATTCAACTTTGTCGAATTTCGTTAATTACCTTCAACCTGCAATATGAAATTCAGCTGCAATATAATATCGTTCAAAATCTCCCGGAGCATGATAATCTATCACCTCTGTCACAATGCGATATGTTCCTGTGGGAAGCACTCCATACATAAACTCCCAATCTACTACCTTCTCCTTGGTTTTCTCTTGGGGAAGAAGATAAGCAATTGAGTTAAAAGCAATATTTTCCACAACATATGCCAAACTATACCACTTTCCCTCTGTCTGTATCTGAACATCGAACCAGTCTCCATATTGTAATTCTTTTTGAGAAAAGTTGGAAATCTCCATCGTACCACCAGATGATGTATACTTTTCCATATGCAGCTTTACGCCTTCCAAAGTGTTTACTTTCTTTTCAAAGACTTCGCCTACCTTGGGCAAAGCTGTCTGAGTCTGCTGTTCTGTACTTTTACTTAGCTGCACCTGCATTGGTGTCATCTGTACTGCCCGACAGATGGGAAGTTTATTCTCCCACCTGTTTTCCGTTATCTGCATAGTGATAGAAAAAGCCTGTCCTCCCACTATTGTATCGATATCATACACCTTTTTTGGTATATCCAGAATAAAGGCATCCGGGAAGCTATCTGTATCAGAACTGATTAATACACTTCCGGGCCGGTCTACCAGAACTTCCTTAACATGTGCCTCCAGATAAATCTGCGACTCCCCATCAGCCTTTGCCTCTGATGGCTGGACAGTTTGTGTTAAATCAGAGGTGGCAAAAGCATAATAAGCTTCTCCACAATATCCATTGGCTTCCAGATTTTCCTTATCCCACTCTGCCTTGAGTTCATAGATTCTTCCAGGTATCAGATACAGAAAATATACCTCCTCCAGCACCGTTTCTGATAAGCATACCGGCTCTCTATCTCCCAATTCCAAAAGGTCATATTCCCATACAGTAATCCGGTCAGGCATTACTTCAAATCCAGCCAGATAAGGAGTAAAATCAATTCCTTGATAATCTGTCAGCTTTATCCATTCCTTTCCCTTTACTGCCCGAGTAGGAAAATATCCGCTTCCTTCCCTTGTCTCCAGCCTTCCTTCTATCAGATAACTCCAGGAATAGCTGCCAGGAGAGACTTTAAAGAAATTCATCTGACTGGAAAGGGAATCCTGTAGTCTTAAATCAGGTGGAGTAACTGGTGTTGATATAGGGTCTGATATTGGCTTTGGGGCTGACTCTGGTTCTGATATTGACTCTGGTGCAGATTCTATCATCAATTCTGTATCTGTTTTTATGGTAGGTTCTGCCTGCTGATTGATCTGTTCATTTATTGATATCAACTCCATTTTTTCAGCATTTTCTCTATCTGCCAATCTGTCCTTTGAATCGGTCAGCAGGCAGCCTCCTGCCGTTATGCAAATAAGTATGGAAAAAAGCAAAATTACCGGCTTTGGCTTTTTATACTGCATCACCCGCTTTATCCTTCCCCTTGTTTCGCCCTCTCCAAATGCCAAAGGGATACCTGGTCCTGTTCTGTGTCCGACTGCTAACCGCAATAGAGCTTCTGAATACTCTGCCCGAATCTCCCTCCCCAGCTTTTGTACTACCGCTTCGTCACAGGACATTTCCATATCTCTTTCTGACAACAAAAATGCTACCCATACCAATGGATTAAACCAGTGGAGGCAAAGAGCCAGATATGCCAGCAGTCTGGTGAGATGGTCTCCCCGTTTGATATGATGCAGTTCATGAACCAACACATAGTTATATTCTGTTTGTTTCAAATCAGAGGGAAGATAAATCTTTGGAAACAATACTCCCAATACAAAAGGCGACTCTATATGATCTACGAGATAAATATTATCTCTCAGACACACCTTTACCCTAATTCTATGCTTTAGCAGAATCAGTCGAAAAATACCATAAAATAAAAGAATCCCTACTCCTGACAGCCACAAGGCAGGAAGCAACACCCATATTTTTAATCCTTCAACAGACCTCATTTGTTCTCCAGCTTGCCTTTCAACAGGTGTAAGCTGTTCCCCAGATTGTACATCTGCTTTTCCTGCCCAAACAAAATTATCTTTGCTCTGCCCATCTATTGCTTCTATTGGCAAAAATTCTTCTCCAGCTTCCGTGTTTGTCTCCCTTACTTCGCTCTGTCCATCCTGCATCAAAAACGAAAGCTGTGTAATGTTGAACAGACGGAACAGGGAAAAATCAGAAGGAATCGTCACAGGAAACAACAGACGGAAAAATACCACACCCCAAAGCAGATAGGTAAATATTTTTGGCGCTTTTTTCAATAGACTTCTCAGTAAAATCACGACCAGAATAACCACCGAAGCCGTAATCGACATATGTACTACCTGCAGAAAGAGTCTATCCATACCCTACCCCCTATTCTCGTCAATAAAACGCTGCAGGTCTTCGATTTCTTCCTGTGACAATTTTTTGCGTGCTGCAAAGGCTGCCAAAAACCGGGGCAGTGAACCTGCAAAGGTTTCCTCCACAAATTTTTTACTTTGAAAGGAATCAAATTCTTCTCTGGAAACCAAAGCTGTTACTGTACCTCTACTGTTTTGAAAGATACCTCTCTGACACAGTCTTCTAAGCACAGTATAGGTGGTAGACTTTTTCCAATTTAACTGCTGTTCTGCCAGCTTTACTAATTCCCCGGAGGAAACCGGTTCCTTACTCCAGATTAACTCCGCAAACTGTTTTTCAATTTCTCCTAATTTATATTCTGCCATAACACATCCTCCTTCTGGTCTACTGACTGTAAACCTTTTTCTATAGTTTACTATCAGTAAACCAAAATGTCAAGTCTTTTGAAACCTGTATTCCACCTAACAAAAGGAAGTCGGTTACCATTCACACGTCAGTCAGCTGACTGGTAACGGGTATTGGCTGAATTTATCGTTCTCTCCACGCCCCGCAGCAGAGTACGTGGTGTGAGGCTGAAAAGTAACGGAAGTCCCTCACTTAGCACTCAGGGTGCTTGACGTGCGGAACTTCCTTGATTCGGTTAAAGCATAAAAAAGCTTATTTTCTTATATTCTCCAAAACTTCTGAAGGAATCTCAAATACTACGATTCCCATATACATTGGAGCAACCTCACCTTCCTGAAAGACAATGACTAAATTTCCTTTTTCATTCAGATAAAAGGTGGTATCTCCTGTAATCGTCTGAAAGTCCATATCTTCAAATTCAGAATTAATCCAATAGATTTTTCCTTGATTCTCTGCCATTTGCCGCTGCATCTGCTCCTTAATATAGCTGCTGATTTCCGAAATATAGTCTGCACCCTCTACAAAAAGGTCTCCCAATTTTAACCGTTTTCCGGTAGATAAATCAATGGTATAATAATAATTAGTTTCATAGCCACTTGCCTCCGACTGATAACAGCTTAGCTTGAACGTAAAGTATTCCGGAGTAGAAACTATTACTTCACTGTTGATTATCAGCTCCTTATAGCCCAACTCCTCCCTTACATGTATCTGAAAATCCTCCAACAATTGAGCTGTCAGTTTATCGATTTCTTCATTAATTTCCGCTGTACTTTTGTTAAGATTCTTCTGTTGTCGTCCATCCTTACTTATCTGCTCTGCCACCAGCTTTGAAATCTCTACCTGTGCCTCATGCATCTCATCTTCATATTCATAGCTGCGGAATGTAACCAGCTTTACCAGTTCTCCTACCAGCGGAAGCTGCTCCATGGCATAGGCTACTTTTGGCGAAGTATTAGGTAAAATAACGAAAGCCAGAATGGCTGCCGCTGCCCCTACTGCCCCTTTTATCTGTCTAGCTTTGTTTCGCTCTCTTCTGTTTTCTTCTTTTGCCTGATTAATAACAAGCTGTAGATTTCTCAGTTGTTCCTGTGACATCTTCTGTTTCAAGTATCCTGCCTTCAATGCCTTAAACTCCTCTTCCCTTCTTGCTTTTCCATGTTCTTTTTCCAACCTGTAATCCTCCATGCTCTTCCCTCTTTCCCTACCGTCCTTCCATCCTCTCCTGATATAAATCCTCACCAATCTTCTCCACCACCTTCCTTGCTTATCACTGGTGGAGCTTGTACTCTTTGCTATTTATATTATAGGGTCATCTGCCAACTGAATACGAAGCTTTTTCATGCTGCGATACAGCTTACTTTTCACTGTACTGATATTTTCATTCAGAATATCTGCAATTTCATCCAGCTTTTTATCTTCAAAATATTTCATTGTTACAATTACCTTCTCTTGCTCAGGAAGGGAGTCTAAAGCTCTCTGCAAATCTATTCTCGAACATTCATCTCCCACATCTCCTACTTCACCCGCCTGTTTTTCCTGCAAGCTTTCGTAGGATTCAAATCGGGGCTGCTTTAAATAGTTAAAGATTTCATTCAGTATAATCCGGTACACCCAGGTCTTTGCATACTCCTGGCTACGCAGAGTATGGCTTGCCCTCAACGCTTTATAGGCTCCATTTTGTACGATATCACAGGCATCCGGTTCATTGTGTACATAGCTGTAAGCCAGTCGGTAATATTGATTGTACTGCTCCATAATAATCTGCTCGATTATTTCTTCATTGCTTTTCTTCTTCCTTCCAGATAAAACCTGCATGCCTCTTCCCTCCTTAACAACTATGCACGGCAGGCATTATACTACCTTGTACCCCATTCCTCTTACTACCTTAAGATAGCAGGGTCTTTTGGGATTATTTTCAATTTTTTCACGAATATGGCGAATATGTACTGTCACTGTATTGTCAGCACCTATAGCTTTCATCTTCCAGATAGCTTCATAAATCTGGTCAATAGAAATCACCTTTCCCCTCTGCTGGATTAACAGACGTAGAATCTTATACTCAATGGGTGTCATTTTTACATCTTTACCATTGACTGTCACCCGATGTTTTAAATCATCCATTTCCAGATTTCCTACACGATATACAGAGCTTATATTCTTATTGCTGTTAAGCAGTTGAGTATACTGTCTTAGTTGAGCTTTTATTCTTGCTAAAATCACCAAAGGATTGTCGTCTGCCATCACATAATCATCTGCCCCTAATGTCAGTGCCATTACCTTAGCCAGCTCTGCTGCCTGTGACGATACCACAATAATTGGTGCTGCTGTCTGCTGTCTCAGATATCGAATAGCCTCCATATCCTTACTCCATCCCTTTTCGTCCCATTCTGCATCAATCAACAGCAGGTGGACATTCTCCCTGCCAATCAGCTGCAATACCTCCTCAAAATCCTGTGCTGTCTGCACTTTAACATCCTCTCCGTTAAAAAAAGGTGCCATTATTTCTGCAATTCCTGTAGTATTATTAAACACGATAATATTTTTCATATTTTCCCAAACCTTTCTCTCAAGTGTGTCCAAAAACTATCTATCTCATCTGCATGCCTGGCTAAAACTATTCTTTCTGTTTCCGACAAAGATTAGACCTTTCACATAAGAAAAAAGTTTCATTCTTTTTGAAAAATTTTTGTAGTGATTCAGTAAATCTGTACACTCAGTTCTGGCATCCTCACCCTTAGAGTCTAAACGCATGGGCTTATCTTCATTGGGCTTACCGCCAATCATTTCTACTGCTACTGCCCGGCTGCCCACCTGAGAGGCATCGGTAAATCCACCTGGCTCCTTACTTGCACTAACATTATACTTACTGAGCTGTGCATATAACAAAAAAGTATCGCTTCATAACTATTTTCTAGTTATTTTGCGACACTTTTTTGTATAAATCACATTTTCAGAAATTACTGATATTTTTGTATAAACACTCTTTTATTTCTAATCAATCATTCCAAATTCTTTGTAAAATCTCTTTCTGACTTCCGCATCTTTTGCTGCCAGTTCTGCATCAGATGCTCTTCCAGCTGCAAACAGTTTTGTGATTAACTCTCCTAAAACAAATTCGCCTTCCGCTTTGCCTTCCGCTTTGCCTTCCGCTCTACCAATTCTTAGTAATCTTTCCGATTCCAGTTCCAATACTTTTCCACCCATGACATCACCTATTCCTTTCCTGATGATTTCTTCTTTCCTCAAGATATAATTGGATATTTTTTTCATCAGATCGATTAAATCTGCATATAGTACAGACTGATTATCTTGGAAAAGTTCCTCTTCCAGATAACGACGAATATCCTCATATTCTTTTAACAGGGCAATTAGCTTTTCAGAGTCCTGGGATATTTCTTTCAGACTCTTCTCATACCTCATAATATAATATGGCAGAAAGAATAGGAGCTTTTTCTGGAATATTACATCTTTGGTATAATTTTGAACTTTTACTACTTTTGCTTCATAAATGAAGTAATCTCCATTTGGAAGGTTCACTTTTACTTCTAACCTGTCCGGCGTGGCACTACTACATCTGAGATAGATTACACAAGATTCCGGAAAATCCATTTCATACATTCTTCCTTTTTTTGTTGCTTGCTCCAGTGCAATCGCAAAATCATATTCCACCATTCTTACTGCCATAGTAGTATCATCCACGCTCTGACACTCGATATGATACGTTTTATTCCGAATCACTAGGATAGAATCACTGTAACTATTCAGTAGGTCTGCACACTTGCTGTGCTGACCGTAGGAAAACGCAATGGCAACAGGCAAAAATCCCATCGCCGTAGGTGATTTGCATGGATTTTTGCATCGTAACTGTGAGGGTACTGAACAGTTACGAATCACTAATGATTTTCCCCGACTCTTCCTCATACTCGTTTCGGAGCTGTTTGAATGCTTCTTTTTCAGAATAGTTTGTATGAAATACCTCATTAATCAGAGGAATCAAAAGCTGTGGCATCTTTTGTACCATAGTACGGAAGACATCATCAAAGATTGTGCTGTTCATTGTGTCACTCATTATTTTCTTGCCTCTCTTTCTTTGATGACCAGCAGGAATAACAACTGTTTTCTTTTACTGCCTCTGCCTATTTCCGTTTTTTGTATTTCTTAATAGTCGTCTATACATTTATTATATGCTTTTTTTTAGTAATAACAATAGCATTCACTAATTTTTAAGATTTAACCGAATCAAAGGTTACTTTTCACACCCACACCTCGTACCTTACTGCAGGGTATGGAGAGAATGTATAAATTTGATATACAGGCGATGCCCGTTACCATTTACTAGTACAGCGAATATTAATTATTCGATGTACTAGTTATCACTATCTATACCGATACTCCAAACAGATTTCATACTCTCCTGCTTCTAAAGCTAATCCCATAAATCCCACATTCGCATGAATCAGATTCTGCTCTCTTCCATTCACATAGGCTATCCAGTTTTCATCATAGGGGATGGTAAATACCATAATACTATCCTTATCCAGTACAGCCTTCCCTTCTATTCTTTCATCAGAGAAGCTTTCCATCATCAATCCATCCTCGCTTCTCTGGGCAGTCAACTCTACATAGTCTGCAAAATAGACCTCCTCCGGAATAACATACAGCTCTGCTTCTATCAGCTGATAGGGAATTCCTGTACTTTCTATCAGCCAAATCCGGTCTGCTCCTGAGGTACGAAACTCCTGAATATGTTCTGAAACTCCGTTTTCCAGCTTAAGAGAATTTCTGGACTTGGGAGTAGCCTGATCCATACAAAACATCTCACACCAGCCCTCTGCCTGGGAATTGATTTTGGCTTTTACAACAACCACCTGCCCCTGTTCTGCCCGTTCAAAGACAAGCTCCTGCTCTCGCAACTGAAATTCTCTGCGGTACTCCTTCCACTTTTCCTCAAAGGTCTCTACAGGCTTCCCCTGAGTTATTCCTGAAGGAAGCTGAGTAATTTCCTCTGCTTTAACTACACACTGCTCCAGCATCAGGCTTCTTCTGTCAGCAGTACCATAGCTCCAGGCATCCTCCTCTGTGATATAACTGTCATAAACATAGCCAAAAGGAAGAGCATACTCATTTTCATACAGGCTGATTTCTCCGTTTCCATCCAGATATTTCATCCCATAGGTTCCCATCTCATCCTCTCTGGCTAAGGCATACTTTATATTAAACAGTGCATTAATCACCGTATTCTTCTCTGTTCCCTTCTGTACATGCTGTAAAATGGGCAAATCCATATACTGATACAGAAGCTGGGTATATTCATTATCCCCTACTCCTCCGATATAGGAAACGGCTCCCCGATACCGTTGATAGAAAGAATCACAATAGGAAACAGAGGTAAACTGCTTATCCACACGATAAAAGGAATCATCCTCTATGGCAGACAACAGCTCTATAGTACCGTCTTCATAACCACCTTCTGTTAATATATCCTTTTCTAAGCCGGCACTATTATGGATAATCCGGTCTGAGGTACAGACCACCTCCACCGCTGCCGCCACAATTAACAGATACTGTAAGTACCTTTTTTTCTTTTTCTCTTCTTCCTTCCCCACTAAAAATAGAAGGAGGGAAAGTAACAGACAGGCAGTCACTGCCATAACCAGATAGACAGTCTGTACACCTTGTCCATAAAAAAGTAAAGCTACCAATACCAGAGCCACATTGGTGAAAAGCAAAACTTTTCCGGCTTTCGCAGCTTTCAGCTGTGCTTCCTGCTGCCAGAAGCCTGCTGCTACAATCAAAATCAACACAATAACCCACAGGGAAGAAAGCTTCCACCCTGGTCCGGCAAAGCCATTAGCTATACTCCTGACCACATCAGAGGAGTTATAAACCAAAGCTCCCGCCAAAGGCAGCAGATACCATCTTCTCTTTTTCTTATCCATGGCAGCAAATCCCAGAGGCAGGAAGACTACAGCAGCCAGACCACAGTAATAGACCGGGTCCTCCAGCCAGTTAGATGTTCCTGCATAGGTATCCTCCCATATTCCCAGAATATCAGGTCCCAGCAGGCGGTAAAACAGAGTTCTCCAAACCGGCAAGGTAGAATATCCCAGTATACCTCCTACCGTTCCTGCTGCCTGAATCCCCTGATTCACCCTGTCACTTCCCAGCATCTGCTGTAGGGAGGGCATCCAGGCTGTTACTGCTGCCGCTGCCCCTGCCGCCATCAGCACACCCATCAACAGGGTAGTTCCTGCAAGTCTGCCCCAGGATTCCTCCTTTTTTCGGTCAGACAGCAGACGGAAGATTCCAAACAGCAGCATCACCCCTGTATAGAGAATGGCACTGTAGCCATTATAATGCCAGTAACAAAAAAAGCTTACCCACAGGAAAATCGGCCACCTTTTCCACTTTTGCTTCAATCCCTCAAAGGCCCATAGCCACATAGCCAGACATAGGGCTTCATTAGGATAATTCTGCCACATCCCCCTAGCCACTACATAGGAGTTACAGGAAAACCCAAGTCCCAGCAGGATACAGCCCAGCTTTCCTGTCCCTAGCCTTCGCAGAAAGCTATAGAAAAATAAGCCAGCCAGCAAAATCTTTAACATCTGAGCAACACCAATAAAAAAGGCCAGATGCTCTCTTCCAAAAATGGCAAAAAAGTTTCTCAGATTTAACCCCAAAGGCTCCTCTGCATTTCCCAGGGATTCATAAAAGGTATAGCCGCCTCCCCAGTCTCCGGCTGCCATCCGCTCTGCTACATGGGTCAAATGAGGATAGGTTTGATACAGAGAATCTCCTGCATATAGAAAGATTTTGTCTCCCCATAGAAAATCCTGAAACAGAAACAAAACCATTCCCACCAGCAGCAAACCAAAGGCCAGCAAACTTCCCTTTTCACTGGAAACCGCTTTCCCCAAAGCATGGTATAGCCTTCTTATGCCCGGTATCTCATCTGCCATCACCAGAACAAAAATCAGCACCACTCCTACTAAAAGCTTTATGGCAGTATTGGTTCCCAATTCATTAATGGCCAGGGAGGAACTAAGAGCTCCTGCACTGTAGGGAATCGCCAGAGCTGCCATCACTGCCAGCCGCTTTGGCTCTCTGGCTATTGTCTCTCCTATCCTCAGCAAAGCTTCTCCTATATATTGATATATCCTACCAAGTCCTGGCAGTCTGTCTCCAATCACCAGGAAAAACAACAGTACAGCCATGATAGCCATATCCAAAAGATAGTGCAATGCAATATGCCGAAAAATCTCCTGGCACAGACTGGCATCAAAGTAGAGGGCGGGATTAGCCACTATAGGTCTGACATAATAATCCTCTCCTGTACTGTAAGACACCTCTACCTGATCAGTAAGAATAATTTTAGACGCCAGCTCATCTGCCGAAAAATTCTTTCTCCACTGGTCTCCCTTATATAAATCAAAGGAGGAGATACCTATATCCTGATCCGTATAGACCACCAGCTGCCATTCCCTATACCATGCCAGCATTCCCTTCTGGAAGGGAATAGAGATTTGTGTTTTTGTCACCTTGGTCAAATAGGAATTGTTTTCGGTATACTCCCCTTCTTCTTCCCGCCAAAACAGCCTGGTATGGTATCCATTTCTGTCCTGTCGTAAAGTAAGCTCCAAAGAATAGTCTGATGGATAAGGAAATAAAAGCAGGGCTGCAATCACCATAAGTAATATCCAGCCCATTAGTCTTATCCCCACACTCTTTACACCTATCCCCCGAAACCATTCCCTAATGGGAATGGTTTGGAAGAATAACTTTATCTTATTACTCATAACGTGCCTCAAATCGCTGTACCATTGCTGCTATCTCTGCTCTGGTAGCCGTTCCCTGAGGATCCAGGTAGATTCCGCCCTTACCGGTAATGATTCCGGTAGCATTTGCCCAAGCCATAGCCTTTCTTGCATAAGTAGAAATTTCTCCCTGATCAGGATAGCTTGAAATATCCTTTGTCATACTTACATCAAAGCCCCGGTATTCTCCATAGCGATACAGGAAGCTGGCTACCTCCTGCCTGGTTACACTTCTGTCTGGAGCAAACTCTGTAGGAGAGGTTCCTGTAGTGATTCCATTCTCCAACGCCCATCTTACCGGCATCTCATACCATTTTGATTCCGGTACATCCACAAAGGGATTCTGATGGGAGGAAGCAGGTCCTTCCATAGCATTATGCAGAATCTTTACTACCATCGCTCTGGTGGTTTCTCCCTGAGGATTGAACTTATCACTGTTACCCATACCCGTCATAATCTTGTTAGTATAGACGTAAGCCACTGCATCCTTAAACCAGTCACCTTCCTTTACATCACTGAAAATCTTGGTAATATCAATGGTCGGCACAGGCTCTTTATCCTTGTTATCATCCAGGAGTGCAAAGCTGACTGCTCCGGTACTCTTTGCCTCTCCTGCCAGAGTATCCGCAGTTTCTTTCATCCGGGCAAAGAAGGTATGGCTGCTGCCGGGGGCAATCTTTTCAAATATGTTTCCGCTCTGCCATGCCCCATTATCCATCCGATATTCGGCTCCTTCTATTTTGGTTATGGTATAAGTATAGGTTTTGCTGCCATCCTGAGCCAAGGTCTGTCTGCCTGCCACTGTAGTAAGCTTTACTCCGGCAGCTTTACCAATCGTAAAGGTTCCTGTGGCTTTTCCCATATAGCCATCCTTTCCCTCTACCGTCACTGTGGCTGTTCCTGCATGAATATTGTTAGTAGCCACAATCAAATACTGGCTGGCATCCACCGGATTGCCATTCAGGGTCACTACCACGTTTGACGCTGCCGGTATCAGTGCCTTACCGGTATAGGTATAAGTTCCCTTCACGGTCACCGTTGCCTTACTTAAGTCGATTTTTTCTACTTCATCTGGTTTTTCTGCTTCTGCTGTACGGAAGCTTACCATCTTGCTACTTTTGTTTCCTGCTCCATCGATTACGGTAGCTGTAAAGGTATAGTCTGTGGCGGGAGTCAGATCTGTCAGATGAAATACTCCTGCTTTCTGTTCAGCGG
The DNA here is from genome assembly GCA_017532145.1 of Lachnospiraceae bacterium. Lineage (GTDB taxonomy): Bacteria > Bacillota > Clostridia > Lachnospirales > Lachnospiraceae > Kineothrix. The sequence continues at coordinate 29,994 of JAFXJR010000134.1, forward strand.
TAACAATTACCTCTCCCTCACCTGTCGTCTTCACCAGAGCATACTCTGCAATACCGGAAGCATCACTGGCTGTAACCGTCACTACGGCTGTCTCTGCGGTTATCTCTGTAGCAGTTACGGAAGCAATGGTGGGGGCTATGGTATCTTCCTGATTGCCATCATTGATTACAGGGAAATCTATAGCTGTCGTTGCCTTTGCCTCTCCAGCCAGAGTATTCGCTGTTTCCTTCATCCGGGCAAAGAAGGTATGGCTGCTGCCGGGAACAATGCCCTCAAACACATTGCTCTCCTGCCAGGTACCGTTATCCATCCGGTATTCGGCTCCTTCTATCTCTGTTACTGTATAGCGATAGGTCTGGCTGTCAGCTCCTTCCAAAGCCAGACTTCCTGTTACGGCTGCAATGGTACTGCCCTCAGCCTTTCCAATGGTAAACGTACCCTCAGCACTTCCGCTATAGCCATCCTTTCCCTCTACCGTCACTGTGGCCGTTCCTGCATTCA
>JAFXJR010000018.1 GCA_017532145.1 Lachnospiraceae bacterium
CACGCTCACGAAATCCTAAAAACATTCAAAATCCGCACATTTTTCTGCGAAAAATGGCTACTTTCTCATGTTTTGTGGATCCCAAAGTCATCTATTTTCATGCAAGCAAGAAAATAGATGACCTTTTGACCCTAGCATCATGCAAATTTATTATAGCATAATCTCAAACCTTTTGGTAACGTAGGTTATCATAATTCCTGGATATACCTTAAAATCGCTTGTATACTGTCCATTTGGCTTTCATCAAACAACTGCATCACTTCTAATAGCTTTTCATCCTGCCCTGTAGGTTTTTCTCCCATAAGTATATAGTCACTGTCTACCTTTAGAGCCTTACATATATTATAGAGAACTGCGGCAGAAAATCCCCGTCTTCCAGTTTCTATTTCATATAAAAATTTAGGAGTAATGGAGGCCATTTTAGATAAGGTCTCCCTTGTATACCCCTGTGAAATCCGTATTTGCAAAATCCGTTCTCCTACTTCTTTATACATTACCATCCTCTCTACCATCCTTTATTTGTAACTGTTCATTACCCTCACAGTTACATCATTACTACTACGTTTTCCTACGGTCAGCACAGTCAGTGTGCAGACCTACTGAATAGTTACCTTTGTCTAATATTTATTGTAGCCTGATTAGTTATGCAGGCACTAATCTTTCTATTATATCAGAATTTTTCATTTTTCCACATTTTTGTACTCAACTGTTAAAAACTCGTCCTGAACTATATTTTTTTACCCAAAAATGATAAAAAAATACAGTTCAGGACGAAAATAACACGGTTGAGTACAAAAAAATCAATTTCGGGATTTTTTGAGTTATAATCAGACTGACCCGGGCAGAAACTGAACAGAATGGAGAAAACAGATGGAAAACAACAAAATTATGATTGGAGGCAGGGAAATTGAATATTCAGAATACGTCCAAAAAATGAAAGAGTATTATTGGAAATGCTTTTTTTCAGAATTTAGTAAAATATGTATTTTCTTTGTTATCTTTGCTTTTCTGGGATTGATTCCTGAATATCTGATTGCACTCTTATGCCTGATGCCCTTAAGAAGTCATGGAGGAGGGCTACACTTTAACCATTATATCAGCTGCCTGGCTGTCAGCTTTTCTTTTCTATCCGGAAGTATTATTCTGGCAGCTAATATAATGCCCCCAAAAGCAGTTATGCTGCCTATCCTTCTGCTCTGTATCTTAGCAGGCTATTTCCTGGTGCCAGTCACCTCAGCTAATCGTCCGCCTGCTACTGCTGTGCAGATTCAGAAAAGTAAAAGAACTACTGTTGTTCTTCTGGTATTGTTTTTTGCGTTGGTGTGCATCTGTCCTGCTAATGGTTGGATTTATATTGGTTATTGGACAGTTATATTGCATATAGTACAGCTTGCGATTGCCCGTGGAGGGAAGGAGGTGAAGAGGAATGTTTAACTGGGGATGCAGATTTGATTTTGTTAGTATTGTCTTTTTTGGAGAACCTAAACACCCTTTTTTAGAAAAAAAATAAAATAAAAAAGGAGCTGTTGCAAAATAAAATTTCTCTACAATATATAGTATGATTTTCTTTGAATCAATTCTATATGTTGCAGGAAATCTTTATTTTGCGACAGCCCATTTACTTTATAATCTCTATCATAAAATTAATCCAATTATCTTCATTAATTATGGAATTAAATACTTTCATTTCTACATTATACTTTTTTATGAGTTCCTTAACCCTTGCTAAACCTATTCCTCTTCCCTCACCTTTACTACTGTATCCGCAAACAAACATTTTTTCAATTTCTGAAAATGTAACATATTTAGTCGGATTAGCAACCATAATTATTATTTTCTCATCTTCTTCCTTAAATCCTAAGTATACTTGTTTATTAACACATATCTGTCCATTAATACTTTCACAAGCATTATCAATTAATATTCCTAAAATTTCTACTATTTCATGTAGTGCAAATGAACAAGCAGCTTGCCTAATATGAATATTATAGTCAATACTGATACCTTGGTTTTCACAAGAAATACATTTGTGATATATATATCCAGCTAAAATAGTATTATCACATCCTGTTAAAATAGAATCAAATTTACAATCAAGTTGTAAAACATCTCCATATTCTTTCTGCATCTGTACCAATTCTTCTAAACTTCGAGCAGTTAGATGCATACTATAAATAGCACTTAATTGATTTCTATAATCATGTTGCCTTCTTCTAATTTCTGAAAGCAATTTTTCATATGTACTACCATAAATCTTTTGTAATTCTATTTCATAATTTTTCTTTTCAATCTCAATTTCAGCTTGTCCAAGCCTACCCATATAAAAAATCATAAATACCAAAAACGCTAAAATACATACCGAATATACGTTTAACTTACTTTTATTTAAGTAGTAGTCTACTAACAGACCAACAAAAGCTAACCCATATAATATACCCACTACAAACATTTCATTATCTCTTTTTATTATTCTCATTGTATCCAGAAATAAAAGAATTTTTCTAATAAAATATGAAAAAATTAATGCGATAAAACTTGACAAAGCCAAAATAAATAATGAATTATCTGTATCTCTAAACCCATTTGTGATACATGCTACTATCCCTTGTATACATCCTACTAAAGAAAATCCGATAATTAATCTTATAATTGTTTTTTTAACTGTACACCCAAATTTAAAATAACAATACATATATATCACCACATAAAAGAGACAGGAACAAATAATGGGAATAAGCTTTAAGTTAATACCTAAATATATCACAAAGTCCGCCAAAATAAGACCGACTAAATATCTATCAAACTCTAACTCCTGTTTAAATGCACTTTGCAGACATTGCAAAAGCATAAATAATTCCGTCAATAAAATAAATATGGCTAATATCTCATTCATTTTCCATTCTGTGCTTAAATAACTTTTTCATCACAATCCCAATCTGTACTGGGGTGTCTATGTATCTCATTTTAATAATACGATTGCTATAGTCTATCCGTTCAATATATCTTTTGTTAACAATACAATATCTGCTGCATTGAATAAAGAAGTCAGAATCCAGTTTATCCATAATTTCCTCACAGGTACTGTAGGGTACCTGATACTCATCATGCCTGCAATATATTTTCATTTGCCGTCTAGCACATTCTATATAGATAATATCCTTAGTGTATGCAGAATACACAACCCCTTCTTTCCGAAAATAAACGTATTTGTCGTCACCATCCTTTAAAGGAAATTCTAATGCTTCTCTAATGATGTCCCTTATATGCTCCTCCTCAAATGGCTTTTCAATATAACTAAAACAACGTAATTGAGTATAGGAATATAATTCAGGATCTTCTAATGATGTGAGAAAGATTAACGGCGTAAATTTATACTCAGTAATTTCTCGTATTTTTCTTGCAAAATCTAAGCCTGCTACATCCCCAGGATTGAGTGGATCCAACACAATATCGATAATGAATAAATGAATATGGAACTTTAATACCAGTTGAGAAGCCTCTGCAATATTACTGGCACAATATATCTGTATATCTATAGGCATTTTTTCTATTATGCTGCAAAGAGCATCACTATGAGGCTTTTGATCTTCGATTATCAGTATTCTCTGCAACATTATTCTTCTCCATAACCCTGCAGTCTGTTGACCAGCTTTAAGATTTCCTTATCCTCCTCTAACTGATCTTCCTTGAGTGAAAAGGTAAGCTTCTTAGTCTTTGTAAAATAGGCCAACAATCTCAACATCAAAAACAGCTTGTCTGTCTCTGTACAGTTTGACACGGTTTGCCATGCTTCATCCAATCCCTGATTTTCTCCAAACAATACAAAATCTGAAGAAACATTCATTTTTTTATGTAGATTTTTAAGACATGATATGGAGATTTGATTTTCTCCACTCTCTACCTTTTTATATGCTGACAATGATATATCCATAATTTCTGCAAAACACTCCTGTGTCAATCCGGCATTTTCACGAATTTGGCGTAGCCTTAAGGCAGATTGCATCCTTTCCTTGGCGGAATCCTTTTTATTCATGGGCTATATCCTCCGTTGCAAGATTATAGTCCAAAATATTCTATACATATTTTTATTGTTTAGACAGCCCTTAATAATATATTTTAAGTATATTACAAAGGTCTGTTGTGTTTTGTATATTGTGTTCTTAGGCATTGCATTTGCACATATTGTGTTTGCACTTGGAGATGCTTGAAGTGGAGACTTCCTTGATTCGATTAACATATATCCATCTTTTATCTTTCTATTCCCTACTTGGTTTATATGATTTTCAAGATATGCTCAGGCAACATATATAATCTTTACATTATTTATTGCTGTTCAGTACTTCCACAGTTACCATTGTTTTACTATTTGGCACTCTCTATAGCTAAAGCAAAGAGGGCTATAACACATTTGGATAAAAATCGTAACCGAGTGCCTTTATCACTACAATTTAATATGTTATAAACAAGAAGGGGCTGTCACAAAATAAAAATTTTCTACAATATACAGTATTGATTCAAAAAATCATACGATATATGGTGATAAAATTTCATTTTGCGACAGCCCCGGTTCATCATCTGTCCTACTATCTACTATACCGTTCCCTCATTCTATGCGTTTCAATATCTGCCAGTCTTGTAGGCAGGGGAATATGGCTTTCTGGAGTAACAAAGTCACAAACTACTTTGGTTGCCGTCTCCAAATCGATAAAATTGCCTGCCGATACAAATACAGGCTTTATATTTTTTAAGGTACGCACTGCTCGTCCATAGACCTCCCCATCCATAATAATATCTGTATATGCACAATTTTCATTGATAGGCATAAGGTAATCGGTTTCTCCGATTTTATGATACTTTTTAGCCACACCTATAGTCGGGGTGTTCAAATAGAAAGAAGCATGAGTAGCTATCCCCATATGCCTTGGATGAAGATAGCCGTTTCCATCAAACAGATATAAATCCGGAGATACATCCAGCATTTTAACGGTTTCCAGAATCAAAGGTAGCTCCCGAAAAGCAAGACAGCCTGGGATATAAGGAATATCAATGACACCCAAGGTATGCTTCCTTTCTACCACCTGCTTCGACCTTTGCTCCAATACTATGATACAGCATACCGCATATTCTAAGCCTTCTTTCTGCCAATATGCCAAATCCACACCGGCTACTAAGTCAAATACTGCATCACCCTTATCAATTAACTGAATTTCCTGTCTTAATCTATTTTGTATTTCTATTGCTTCCTCAATGGAAAGGGAAGCCCACATTCTCTTTCCGTTATTTCCTTCCATTTTTATTTCCTTCCATTTTTTCCTTATCTCATTCTATACCAATTGAATAGATGGTGCAAGGTTAAATCCTAAACACGGAAAAATGGGCAATCAGCAGCCAAAACCGAAGGGTAAGGTTCAACGACTCTTCCTCTTGAGGAAGTAGGTACAAGTGTACCGAAGTGGGTAGACTTTAACCGATCATGCTGAGGGATAAGATATAGTCTGTACTTAATGGAAACATGAAGAAGTTCATAAAAGAACTGCATAAGAAGGAGCAAACTTATGTGAATGACAACCTCTAAAACGAATAAAGTAAGACTATGGTTCTTACATATGTTATATTAAAAGGAAATAAAACCCTTTATTTACTTGATTTTTTTAAATTACATATGTTAGAATAATTATTCTGGAGATGATGACATTGGAAGTAACATATGGTAGAGGATATGTATATTCAATACAGTATCATATTGTTTTGTGTGTGAAGTATCGACATAAGATATTGACACCAAAAATAGAAAAGAAGTTATATGAAATATTAAACAAAATAGCAGAAGATAATCATTTTCAAATTTTGGAGTGCAATGGTGATTTAGACCATATACATTTACTGATAGATTGTTCTCCCCAGCATGATATACCGGATATGATAAAAGCGCTAAAGGGTGTTTCTGCAAGGTTGTTAATGAAAGAATATGAAGAAGAATTAAAAAAGAAGTTATGGGGCGGACACCTATGGAATCCAGGTTATTTTGTAGCAACTGTATCAGAAAATACAGAAGAGCAGATACGAAAATATATTCAAAATCAAAAAGTCAAGTAAGGTGATGTAATGGAAAAGGCATATAAATTCAGAATATATCCGAATAAAAAGCAAAAAGAAATTCTTGCTAAAACATTTGGGTGCTGTAGATTTGTGTACAACCATTAATTAGCGTAATTTGTGATAAAAATAAGCTTACAGCCAAAGGTTGTATCGGTTCACCAGATTTAGTCATTGAAGTAGTATCCCCCAGCAGCAGAAAAATGGACTATAGTACTAAAAATACACTTTATTCCAATGCAGATGTACGTGAATATTGGATTGTAGATCCTGAAAAGGAACGCACCACTATTTACTATGATGAAGAAGATGCAGCCCCCACTATTATCCCTTTTAGTCAACCTTTAATATCCGGTATTTATCCGGGATTAACTATCCATATTTTAGAATTATTGCAATAAAAGCTTGGGAAGCTTGTAAAAAATAAATAGAGCCGCTCTGTTCTGATAAATAAGCGGCTCTACTTGCTCATCACCTCATCACCAATTTCATCCCTTTACTGCCAAACTCCATCCATAATCATCATGATAAATCATCTGTTTTGTCATCCCACCATCAATACATATATTTTCTCCGGTAATAAATCCTGCTTTATCAGAACAAAGAAACAGTACCATATTAGCAATATCCAGTGGATTACCTACTCTTCCTGCCGGCTGCTGTATGGCATCTGCCCCTTCATAAATTTTATATGCCGTATCAATCCATCCGGGAGAGATAGAATTAACCCGAACCTTACCAGCAAGGCTGATGGCAAGTGCATGTGTCAGAGCCGCAATCCCACTCTTTGCCGATGTATAGCTTTCGGTCTGGGGCTGACTCATCCGGTCTCGGGAAGACGAAATATTCACAATACTTGCTCCCTTCCCAAAGTAAGGCATAAAGAGCTTGGAAAGGTAGAATGGAGCGGTTACTCCCACCTTCAGGGCATACTCAAAATCTTCATAGCTTGCCGATGCAATTCCACAACTGGCAGGTGCTGCATTATTGATTAGATAATCCACATGTCCATAATCGGCAATAACCTTTTCTGCAAATCGTTCCAAGGTTTGTTTATCCGCCAAATCTCCCTTAAAATATGGATTATCCCGCAGATCAATGATACAGATTTTTGCTCCGGCTTTTTCAAATTCTTCGCAAATGCACTGACCAATACCGTATGCACCTCCAGTTACAACCACAATTTTATTTTCAAAATCCATTCTATATACCTCCTTTTATCTCCAGTCCCTAACCTTTCCTGCAATAAAATAACTCACTCCCCCGTATCTACAAAACCTAACATAACCCCCTTTCCCGTCAGGGACAGAGGGGGTCTTTGCAGCTCTACAATACCGCTGCGTATCAAGCTCAGCGGATCAAAGCTGCGGGAAAAGTCTCCCATCTGCATCAATCCATAGAGCTTTGGAATGGAATTATAGGTATAACTGCTGACACTGAGAGGAGAAAGTTTAGAACGCTCCGCATACAATACACTAAATTGGTCATCGATTATATCGTAACAGACACTCTCTGTCTCCTCCACCCCTCTGGTCAATACATAATCCACCAGTATTTCTGCAAAATCATTGGACAATACCTGTTCTCTACATGCCATAGCTACCTTCATCATTACTTTTTTTGTAACTGCTCAGTACCCTCACCGTTATGCTGCAAGCAAGTATACAGACCTACTGAATAGTTACTTTTTTTCATTATATGCCAGTGTCTCCACTTGCGTTAAGCGACTTTGACAGTTCTACCGTATTGCTTCGTATCTCAATAACCGGTCCTCCTGTATTCTCAATATATTCTTTGGTAATCGTTACTCTGCCAATATTGTCATCCTTGGGAATTTCATACATAATATCCAACATAAATTCTTCAATAATCGCTCTTAATGCTCTGGCACCGGTGTCCTTTTCTAAAGCCTTTTTCGCTATCGCCTCCAAAGCTCCCTCATCAAACTCAAGCTTTACCTCATCTAATTCCAAAAGCTTCTGATACTGCTTTAAAATAGCATTTTTAGGCTCACGCAAAATTTTAATCAGCATTTCCTGAGTAAGCCCCTCCAGTGTACAGATAATCGGCAGACGGCCAATAAACTCAGGAATCATACCAAACTTCTTCATATCCTCCACACTCACCTTGCTGAGAATATTTTTCTCCTTATCATACTTGTCCTTTAACTCTGCCGTATAACCTATGGAGGTTCCCTTATTTAGACGCTGCTTAATAATCTCTTCCAAATCAGGGAAGGCACCACCACAAATAAACAGAATATTTCTGGTATTTACCGTAGTTAAAGGAACCATAGCATTCTTACTATTGGCTCCCACCGGCACCTCAATTTCTGCTCCCTCCAGCAGCTTTAACATACCCTGCTGTACCGATTCTCCACTCACATCCCTGGAGGTAGTATTTTTCTTTTTGGCTATCTTATCAATTTCATCAATAAAGATAATGCCTCTCTCTGCCTTTTCCACATCATTTTCCGCAGCTGCAAGCAGCTTGGAAACCACACTCTCAATATCGTCACCAATATATCCTGCCTCTGTCAGTGAGGTAGCATCCGCGATGGCCAACGGTACATCCAGCAACCTGGCCAACGTCTTTACCAGATAGGTCTTACCGCTTCCTGTAGGTCCTATCATCAGAATATTGGATTTTTCGATTTCAATCTCATCCATAGTTCCTGTAGCCACTCTCTTATAATGGTTGTACACTGCCACAGATATAATCTTTTTTGCTCTCTCCTGACCTACTACATATTCATCCAGCTGTGCTTTAATCTTATGAGGTGCTGGAATCTTTTTAATATCCAAAGCAGGCTCCGCCTGTTGCTTGGTCTTCTTTTTCTTCAGCTTCTGCTTATTGGGAATCCCTCCCTCTCCCTTTAAGTCTGCCAGATTGACAAAGCTGATATTAGGAAAGCCTTTTCCCTTTGTCCAGTCTGTATTCTGCAGCATTCCCTGATAGTCAAACCGGCTGACTGTATCCATCGTTTTATGCATGCAGTCATTACAAACTGAAATATTGCTGGGCAACTTAAACATCTTACCCGTTTTACTCTCCGGTCTCCGACAGATAAAGCATACATCCTCATATTCATTTTCCTTCTTGTCTGTCTGCTTCTTTTTCTCTGCTTCTGCAGATGTTTCCTCCTCTATACCGGATAAAATCTCATCCTGCAGTTCTTCCTCATAATCTTTATTATCAATATCACCCATTCTATTAACCTGATTTCCTTCCTGCCGGGAACAGTCATCCATATCTGCCATCTTCCGGCTTATTACCTTTTTGCCTTTGTATATATTATAAACCATGCTAATTTGATACTCAAGCTAACATTTTGTCAAATATACCATCTTTTATACGAAAAGGAATGTCCTGCTACTTCTACAGCGGGACATTCCTTTCAGTATCTTTTTTGTAACGGTTCAATACCCTCACCGTTACATCACTACCACTAAATTTTCCTACATCAGCACAGTAATTGCACATACCTGCTGAATAATTACTCTTTTTCTCTTTCCTTATTCCATTCTTCTGCCCAGGATAACCATTACTGTCTTACTTTCCCATCCACTTGGACTTCCCTGCATAATCTCGACTTCTACCACTTCTCCTGCTGCATAGTAGTCCATAATGCTTACCAAATCCTCTGTACTGGAAATTTTATTTCCACCAAATTCTGTAATAATATTTCCCCGGACAATACCTGCTCTTTCTGCAGCTGAGCCTGCAACTACCTCAGAAACATAGACTCCTCTGGGCATTCCATAATCCTGTGCCATCTGATCTACTACAGTCAGAGAAGATACACCAAGATAGCCTTTCTTTTCTTCACCAACCTTACTTCTGGTTTCTCTTAGCATCAGCTCCTCAATAATCGGCTTAGCTGCTGAAATAGGAATAGCATATCCCATACCCTCTATGGTAGATCCTCCTATTTTATTAGAATTAATCCCAATAACCTCACCTTTGATATTTAACAATGCACCGCCTGAGTTTCCAGGATTAATCGCTGCATCGGTCTGAATAAAGGAAGCAGTTTCTTCTTTGTCCATTTCTGACTGATAGCCATACAATTCTTCACTGGTTGAAAGGTCTATCACCCTATCCAAAGCACTAATAACACCCGTGGTTACTGACTGCCCATAACCTAAAGCATTTCCTATAGCTATGGCAGGCTCACCTACGATTAAGGTATCTGAATCACCCAACTGTGCAATTGTGATAGCTGCCCTGGTAGCTGCCTCTATATCCTCCAGAGAAACAGCAATGACTGCCAAATCCATATCTGGGTCGGAGCCTTTCATCCGTGCCTCCACTTCCGAACCATCTGCAAACTGTACTACCAGCTTGCTGGAGTCCTCTACCACATGGTAGTTAGACACAATCAACAGCTCGGAGTCACTCTCTCCTACAATAATTCCCGATCCGGCTCCCACTGCCTCACTCTGCAGAGTTCTTCCAAAATAAGAAATTGTCTGAGTAGTTGTATTGTTAATTGATACAATGGCCGGCATCACTTGTGCTGCCACATCACTAACATCCAATACTGTTGCGGTATTCTCTGTCTTTGGTGTTACATCGGTAGTAATAAGAGCTGCCGGCTCCTGATTAGCAGCTATCTCCTGAACCAGTTCTGCCTCTGCTGTCTCAGGCAGATTTGCCATCTCCTTTTCATTTCCAAAAGCTTTTTCCACCAAATGAAAGCTTACTCCTGCACAGACTCCAAAAAATATACCAAAAGCCATGGCAGCAACGGCTTTTTTGATAAATCCTCCAGTCTTTTTAGGCTGCTTTTCCTTTTCTTCCTTTGTATTATCCGTATCTATAGAAAAGCTTCCTGTATTTGTATTACTGCTTCCTGTATCAAAGGAGCTTCCCTGACTGCTGCTATAATGATAGCTGCTACTGGTAGTATCCTGCCCACTAAAGCCACTGGCTGTCCTCTGACTGCTATAGCTGCCTGATGATGGCTGCCTGCCCGAACTATCAACAGTACCCTGCCCACCATAGCTGCTTCTTGTGGTTATCTGACTGCTGTAGCTGTCTGTGGTTGAACCATAATAGCTGCCTGACATACTGTCTCCTGTACTCATGCGACTGCTGTAGCTTCCACTATAGTCCTCTGTTCTGCTTTGTCTGCTGTCACTGCCGCAAGATACTTCTCCCATCTCCCTTGCTGTGCCGTCAACTATATTTTTATCATCATAATCATCAGGATAATTATTTCTGTACATAATGGATACCTCTCTCCTTTTTTCTTTTTTCACTGCCAGTCCCCTTATGCTCATTTAATACTTAGCGTACTTGAAGCAAGTGTGCCGACCTACTGAATAGTTACCTTTGTTCTATTGATTTGTACCCAGTATAACTACGAAATGTGTCCTTTTTGTGATAAAAATATGCGTAATCTGTTAAATTCCCTCCCCTATCTATATTTTCCTTCTGTACCAATCCTTTCCTTCTGCTCCCAATACTCCTGATTAGAGGTACATTTTTTCACCAAACCGGGAGATAGCTTTCTGTAATTTTTTCCCAAAACAAAGCCTATATATTTATAAAGACTACTTATGTATAAATAGGGAATCAATCTCTTCTTTCCCTCTCTTGATAAATAACTTGTGGTCTCACGAATCATCCGCATTCCTTCCTTTTCGGCAGGAAGACTGCTGAATATCTCAGGATAGTCTGCCTGAGAAACTCCCATATCAAAATTTCTATGCAACTGTTGCAGACAGGTATAATTATGAGAATGAAGCACTTTTGCATCGGCCTCATACACTACCCGGTAACCGGATTTAATTGCAGCAGCCGCATAAATCATATCCTCATTAAAAATAGTATATCGCACAAAACCACCCAGAGTATCATAGATTTCACGTCGATAGGCTGCACAGACATTAGAACAAAAATACGTCTTAATTCCCAGCTGGTCCAAATCCTCCTTAGACTTGACACAGCCCTGAGGGGGATAGTTAAAGAATCGAGAAAAGCGTTCTATTGGATGGCACTTCCCTACAGGTAGCTGTCTGGCATAGGCTACTGCAGCCTTTTCCTGATTTAGTGCCTGTACCAGCCTTTCTATCAAATACCTGTCAGCCGGCATGGCATCCTGGGTCATCATCACAAAGACCTGGGCTTCCGACCTTTCCACCCCCTTATGTCTGGTTCCTCCATGATTAAACTCCTTTTTGGACAGATGTATCACATCCACATTTCTATATTGTTCCAGAAAAGAAGTTCCATAAATCAGCCTCTCAAAATACTTTTCTTCTGTATTCAGAATTAAAATCCGATTTACCGGCATAGTCTGATGGGTCAACATCTTAATTAAATGAAAAAAACTCTGATCCGGCTTATATACCGGTATAATTACGTCTACCGAACTCACTGCTCCTTCTCCTCTTCCAGCGGGATTCTTTCCCAAAATATTCCCCGTACTTCTTCACGCACGAACAAAAGGACCCTCTTTAGGTCCTTCTGCTTTTCCCATGATTACCTTATATATTTTGCTGTATCGCTATTAATCTGATTACTGTATTTTTTTACATCATCAGATGCACTATAGTTCTCATTAAACAAGAAACTATGAAGCCATTCCACGTTTTCTGTTAAATTCATCGGAACTACACAGCTGCCCTTGGTTCCAATATTTCCTGTAGCTCTGTGTTCCTCCTGAGGGAAACCAGTTTGATCCACAATATTATACTTTCCGACATCTCCCAACAGTTCAATGATTTCTGACAAATCCAAAGAGGTATAAATCTCATTAAATACATCGTTGGCAATCTGATTGAGTACAGAAGGAGATGCCTTCTTCGCTGCCTCTGCCACTGCCATCAATACCTCTCTTTGACGCTCAGCACGCTTAAAATCATCACCTGCTGTATAACGGATTCGGCAATAGGCAGTAGCCTGTAAACCATTCAAATGCTGATATCCTGTCTGTGTTACTTCGGTATAGGATCTTTTCAAATCCTCTGACATCGTATACTGATAGCTGTTTAAATGATGAATTTCGGATTCATCTACATCAATCATAATACCGCCCAGAGCATCTATAGTATCAGTAAGTCCTGCAAAGCCCACAGTGATAAAGTCTGTAATATTCATATCCAGATTCATATTCAGCATATTGATGGCCATTTCCGGACCACCCTTTGCATAGGCTGTATTGCACTTATTGTAAGTATCGTTGCTTAGATTCAAATAGGTATCTCTGTATACAGAAACCAGCTTACACTCTCCTGTATCCTGATTAATGGAGGCAATCATAATGGTATCACTTCTGGTATTCTTAGCTAAAGCACCAGTGGTAGAATCCACACCAAACAGGGCAATATTTCTGTAGCCCTTCATCTTTGTCACTTCTTCCCTCTCTTTTACCTCAGGATTGATGACAATATCCTCCTCCTTTAACTCTACCTTACCAACCTTTTCTCCCTTCATTACTCCATAAAGTACCACAACCATCAGTAATAAAACGAAGATTTCCACGATAAAAAGCAGGATTTTCTTCCGCTTCTTCTGCTCCCTCTCCCGGGCGGACAGCCTCTGTCCAGAAGCTTTTCCCTCTCCATCCTTCTGCGTCTGCTTCTTTCTGCCGGCAAGCTTCCGTTCCTGAGCTTTCCCTGAATCTGCAGTCCTTCTGCCATTTTTCTGCTTCTTTGAATTTTCTTCCATTTTACTCTCCCTTATCCTTCAGCATAATTCTTTATCTTTTAAGATACTATCAATAAGCATTTTTGTTAATAAAACCTTTAAATATCGTGAGAAACATAATTTTAAAATCCAGTCCCATCGTCCAGTTTTCTATATAAAAAATATCATACTCTATTCTTTTCTTGATAGAAGTATCCCCTCTGTAGCCATTAATCTGAGCCCAGCCTGTCAGACCCGGTCTGACCTGATGCTTAATCATATAACGGGGAATCTCCTCCTTAAACTTTTCCACAAACAGAGGTCTCTCCGGTCTGGGTCCCACCAGACTCATCTCCCCTGCCAGAATATTAAACAGTTGAGGCAGCTCATCCAGACTGGTTCTTCTCAAAATCTTTCCCATCTTGGTTACACGGGGATCGTTTTTTACCGTCCAGCATTTTTGCTCCTGAGACTTCTTTTGCACCTCCATGGTTCTAAATTTATACATCTGAAAGGGCCTATTATGAAGACCCACCCTTTCCTGCTTAAAAATCACGGGTCCGGGAGAAGAACATTTAACACAGAGAGCCAAAAATAGCATAATGGGAGACAGCACACCAAGCCCTACTAAGGAACCTATCACATCCACTGCCCGCTTTGCCATCAAATTTAGTGTATTGCTCAATGGTACATACCGGATATTAATCACCGGTAGCCCCATCAAATCCTCCGTATAAGGATGACTGGGAATCAGGCTGTGATAATCCGGGATAAACTTGGTGTGTACCCCGGATTTTTCACACAAACTTACGATTTGCTCCAGCTTGCTGTAATCCTCCAAAGACAGGGTAACGGCAATCTCGTCCAGCTTATTTTCCGGCAGAATGTACAATAGATTTTCTATACTTCCTACTACCTTGACTCCCTTATACATCGTTCCTCTGGGGACTCTGTCATCCAGGATTCCTCTGACCACATAGCCCCACTGAGGATTGGCATTAATCCTTGTAATATATTCCTCTGCTGCTCGGGAATATCCCACCAGAAGCACATATTTTAGATTATACCCTTTTTTCCGGAAATATTGCATACTGGTTCTGACCAGAAATCTGGACAGAGACGTCATGGTAATATTAATTCCATAAAAAATAAAAATCATCCCTCGAGAGAAGTGCTGCATTTCACTTTCATGACTAATGATGATAAACAATATCATCATAAACAGAATCATTCCTACTGTGTTTGCCTTGAAAATACTGGCAAACTCATCCTTTCTGTGTGTCGTCCTCTTGGGTGTATACATATTAAAAATATAATACAGAAAAATATAGCCGGGAACAATGAAATAAAGTGCACCAAAATATGTCCCTATAGACAAAGCAGTTACACCCGGCTCCGTATCTGCAAACGGTGTCACAAATTTAATCAGCCATGAAAGTGAATAGGATAAAGCAACCACCAACGCATCCACTAACAGCTGCAATCTATTAAAATACTTTTGGTTATCTTTTATCATAATTTCACCGATTTTCCTATACTGCTAGATATTTTACAATATTATTCCCAAAAGCACAACTTAATTTTATATAAATAGCATTTAACCTGTAAATCTACGAATAGTATTCAGCCAAAGCTCTGCCTGTATTCTGAAATAGTTTGTCATATGGTTCAGACAAACAGGAACCTTCTGCTGCCTGCCTTTCCTGGAAACAGACAGACGAATCCCCTCTCCTATTCCACATATATAGGTTTTACCCATTCCTTTTTTTGCAAAAAACAGAGCCTTAATCAAGATACCAACGATAAGCAGCGGCAGATTCAGGATAATCTGCCAGAGCGGCATATTTTTTCCTATCAGATAGATACTGTTTCTGGAAGCCAGCCTTACCTTAAAATCGTTGTATCTGGATCCACTAACTGCACTGCCTGCATGATAGACGAGGGCAGCAGGCTCATAGTAATTATGATACCCCCATATTCTGGCTCTATAACCGATATCCACATCCTCAAGATAGGCAAAGTGGTTTTCATCAAAGTAGCCTATGGTTTCAAAAATTTTTCTTCGGTAGATGGCTGCACCGGCACAGGCTGCAAAGACCTCCGAAGACTTGTCGTAGCGTTCCTTCCTCTTCCCCTTCCCCAGTGAGAAAGCCCAGCCCAATGCACAGTATAAATCTCCTGCTGCATCAATCACCTCCGGCTCCTGCATGGACAGCATCTTTGCCGCCACAGAAAAAGCCCTCTTTCTGCTCTTTATGGCAGCATGCAGACTATGGACAAAGTCTTTATCCACCCGAATATCATTATTCAACAGAAGTACGAACTCTGTTTTAGCTCTTTTAATCCCCTCATTCACCGCCCGACAGAAGCCTGTATTCTTTTGAAAACGAATCAATTCACATTGGGGATAGTCTCTTTCTACCAGCTCTACACTGCCATCCAATGAGCCATTGTCTACCACGATTATCTCCGGTACCATCGTCCCCTGATAAATAGACGCTAAACAGTCTCCCAGATATTGGATTCCATTATAGTTTGGTATAATTACTGTCACTTCCATCTGCCGTTATCTCCTTGCCTTAATTGGGTTAAAAAGGACAGTGCGGTATCTCTGCCTCCGCACTGCCCTTTCTTTGGCCTACCTTTATTATTATAACCTGTTACTGCCGGTTGCTTACCTCAAATCTGTCTATCAGCCCTTTTAGTACACCAGCCTGCTCATTAAATTCATTGCTGAGTGCAGCACTTTCCTGTGCAGTTGCTGCATTGGTCTCTCCAATATTGGTAATTTTTTCGATTCCCTTTTCCAAATTTTTAATTGCCTCCTCCTGTTCCTTAGAGGCTCTCACCAGCTGGTCCATCTGTTCAAAAATAGGCTCTACCCTCTTTGCCATAGCACCTAAATCCTCTGCCATCCGATCGGCAATCTCTTTTCCCTCCCTTACTGCACGCAGGGAAGCCTCAATTAACTCAGAAGAATTTTTTGCAGCTATGGCACTTTGACCTGCCAAGGCACTTACTTCACTGGCCACAATGGCAAAGCCTCTGCCAGCCTCTCCGGCTCTGGCAGACTCAATGGTTGCATTTAAGGAAAGCAGATTGGTCTGGTCCGCAATCTCATTGATACTAACGATAATTTCATTAATTTCATGAGCAGTCTGATCGATGGTATTCATGGCATTTACCATCTCCTGCATCTTTCTATCTCCCTCTACCATTCCATTAGCAATAGCTGATACCTCACTGCAGACAGTCGTGGTGTATTCGACATTGTTTGCCAGAATCTCTGCAATATTAGAAAGATTTTGTGAAAACTCATCAACAATCCAGGTCTGTGCCTCACAGCTTTCTGACAGCAGATTACCTGCAGAAGCAATCTGCTCTGCTCCTCCTGATACAGTCTCTGACACGTTAATAATCTGCCGTATTCCTGCTGAAGTATTTAAGGCAAAGTTTTCCAAGGATGTCTGAATTTTCTGAAAGTCTCCCTGAAAATCCTTGGCAAAGCGGATATTAAAGTTTCCCTCCTCCATCTTTGCCAGGATAACCTTAATTTCTTCAATATAAAGGATAATACGTTCCAATGCCTTTCTTAGAGTGGGAGCTACACTGGCAATGGTATTATCCTTATCAAAATCCAGCAGATTACTGATATTACCTTCTGCCATTTGTTCAGACACCATCTCCAGAACACCCACTTCTCTGTCGATATCCGCTGCCAATTTTCGGGAACGCCTGGCAGACATCAATGTACTAATCCCTGCTAAGACCAACAAAAGAAGTGCCACAACAATCAAACTGCCTAAAGCAAGCCGAAACTGTGATAGCAATTTATCCTCTACTAATGCTCCTATCTCTCCCAATGTATCTGCCAGCTTCTCTGAAATCACATTATAGGTTGAATGATAATAAGTCAGTACACCTTGGTAGTCTCCATTTCCGGCCAGACTTAGCATTTCCCAGGAAGCATTCTTGAAATCTTGAAGGGTATTTTCCAGGGCACGGCCCAATGATTCATCGTCCAGATTCTGCATAATTACCTTTATATAACCATCTATCTTCTCCAGACGACTACTAATTTCTTCTGTATGTTCCTTAGTCACTTTCTCATCCTCTGAGATTAAGACAATGAGAAGACGCTTATTAATTGTCTGTACATCTTTACGAGTCTCCATCTGAAGTCTTTCCGTTAGATAGCTGACACTATAGAAGTCCCAGATATGATGGCCTACCCTGAATAAAAGGAAGAAAACCACAATTACCACAATCCAGATACTTCTCATATTTAATCGGAAAACCCTGTGTAAACGCTGACCAATCGTTCTGTTTTTTTTCTCCATTTTTCCGTACCCCCTCCCCTTGAATTTTTCGTCAAAATAACCAATACAAGAAATTAATCATATTGATTCTACATGAAATAACAAAATTTTTCAAGCATTAATTCAAACGAATATTCGTCATCCGCTTCGCTATTTGCTGGTTTCACTACTTTGTGATGATGAGGTTAAAAGGGTCGTAAAAAGACAAAAATCAGTGTTGTATTTACTATCACTTATATTTATTTTGAAAGCGGGTCAGCATGGCTGCACACTCTGCTCTGGTCGCTTCCCCCTTAGGGTCTAAGCGATAGGTTTTATCCTCGTTGGGCTTACCGGTAATCATTTCCACAGCTGTCGCCCACTTCATATAATCCACTGCCCAGCCACTTACACTTTTTGCATCGGTGAAGGTATTCAGTTCCTTCTTGGCACTAATGTCATACTTACACACCTTAGCATACTCATATAACATTTTGGCAATCTGCTCTCTGGTAATATTAGTATTAATTCCATAGCTTCCATCCTGAAAACCATCCACAATTCTTTGCTGATTTGCCCAGATAATTGCTTTGCTGTACCATGTTCCATCCTTCACATCACTGAATTTACTTTCAAAGGTAACTGCCGGCTCTCCTGCCATTCGGTAAAGCACCGTAGCAAACATGGCTCTGGTCAGAGGATGATCCGGCTGAAATAGGGTTGTACCGGAGATACCATTCATAATCCCCTTGTCATAGACATATTTTACACTGTCATATTTCCAGTTACCTGAGATAACCGGCACATCTGTGAAGGGGAACTTTTTCTCTGCCGGCTTCTCCTCCAGCTCTCCCATTACCTGATTCAGTTTGCTGACTGCCTGATTTACCTGTGCCTGAGTAGCTGAAGCCGCCTGAAGTACTGCCTTAGCCTTTGCTACTTCTGTCTGCAGCTTCTGTGCTGAAGCATCCGTATACTTACCGGAAGCAATAGCTGTCTCAGCTTGAGTAATCAATATTGTCATCTGTGACTTGTCTACGACAGGAATCTCTGCCGGTTTCTCCTCCAGCTCTCCCATCGCCTGATTCAGTTTGCTGACTGCCTGATTTACCTGTGCCTGAGTGGCTGAAGCCGCCTGAAGTACTGCCTTAGCCTTTGCCACTTCTGTTTGCAGCTTCTGTGCTGAAGCATCTGTATACTTACCGGAAGCAATAGCTGTTTCAGCACGGGAAACCAGTTCTTTCAGCTGCGTTTTATCCACAGTGGGAGCAACGGCTTCCTCTGTCTTTAACGCTTTCTGAGCTGCTTTTAAAGCGTTGTCAGCTGCCTCTGTCTCAGCCTGGGTATAAATATCATTTGCCAGAATCTTCCTTGCTTCCTGTAAGGAAGTCTCCAATACTTTCCAGCTGTCTGTTGTGTAGTCCTCCTTCTTCAAGGCTTCTGCATCTGCTACTGTTGCTGCCAGTCCGGTTTTATCTACTGCCAGAGCTGTATTCGCTTCCAGACCTCTGATAAAGCAAGCATCTGCCCATTCAGAATGGTCATATCCATTGCTGCCTTCTGCATCCACAATTAACTTTATTTCTCCTGCACCGGTAACATCCACACTTACAAACTGCATCGGTGTTTTTGCACCTGTTACCTCTCCCAGTACGGCTTCGGAATCCCACTGCTTTACTCCATCTACCCATACCTGGAAGCTGACGCTACTCTGGTTAGTGTTATACTGTACATAATCTATTCCTGTGTATGCCTGGAAAGCGGTAAATCGGTGTCCTTCCTCCAGAGTATAGACAATGGTGGAAGCTGCGTGAGCTCCGATTCCCTTGTCAAATACTACCTTATTTCCATTTTCATCAGGCAGGGAAATCTTGCTGCTACCATTCACATTGCAATCCAGCTGAATGGTTCCATATCCTACCTGTACCGTAGTACTGGTAATTCCTTCCTTAGTATTCTCTGCAATGACATCACTGGCATATACCAGTCCCTTGGCAGGCACTTCCAACACATAGGTATTTACCGTATTTCCATCGGCAGAAGTTACCTCCACGATAATACGATTCTCCCCTTCATACAGCGTAAATTCATGAGTCAGACTGCCCTTTGCCCTCTCTGTCCTCTGTACACCTCCTGCCAGACTCATACGGATACCCGCCTCTGGCATCTGAGCTGTAGCCGTTACCTGCAGCTTGCCTACCGTATTCATCCCCAGTGTGTACTCATTAGTGTCCGGTGTAAAAGCTGATCCAAATCCGGAATCTGTAGTTAGGGTGAGTAAATCTGCATTATTCTCACTGTCAATAATTACATTCAGGGTGTAAAAATGCTTGGACCACATATTCTTCGCCACATTCGCTACTACAATTTTATTCAAATTGTCTGTTAAGGCAAAGGCAGCCTGATTGCCTTCCACCCGCTTTCCTGCATAAGTAATACTGGTCTGCTGTCCCTCTTTGGAGGAGGTGGTAATCTGCAGATTTTCAGCCTGCTGTGCGGTCACATGGACAGTATATTCCTCTATGGAAGGGTCAAAGCCCTCGATTGCTGCTCCATTTACGGTAATCCCTGTCAGCTCACTGTCTGCATAGCCATCCGCATAAAGATAGAGCTTGGCCTCTCTGGTTGAAATACCATCAGCAGCCGTAATATAGATATAGTAGGCATTAATGCCTGCTGTCATAGTAATATCTGTCTCCACCCTATTGGTGTCCACATTTGCTACCTCATGTTCAAAATAAGAACGTGTCACTCTCAATACGCTTCCAGGAGAAGTTTCTATCACTAAAGGTAACACATCCGTATTGTCTTCTACATGGACAAACCAGCTGTCTGTACCTTCTTGTATTTCCTCCTGTAAATTCACCGCCTGTCCTCCTACAGAAAGAGAGATAACTGCATTGTCACTGCTTCCCACCCTGCTTACCTTCAGGGTATAGGTCAGTGTACCGCGGGTAATCGTGTAGGTATCTGCCACAGCCACCACTGCACTGTTTGAGCCAACAGCGATAGAAACCGTTTCATTTCCAGTAATGACAGTTTCTATATTGGCATCTGCCTTCCCATAGGAAATCCTTATTTTTTCCACATCATCCGGAATATACACCTGATGAGTACTTCCTGCTGTCAGTCCCTCTACGGCATAACCGTTAACATACAGCTTATCCAATGCCTGATCGGTCTGGGTAGCAGTGGCAACTGTCTTCTTTTCCTCACTGGTAAAAAGCTGACTGGGCTTATGATGTTGGTCATAGGCAATTACAGCCACACTCAAACTGCCCTCCTTAGCCGGAACATAGCTTGCCTGTCTGGTATAGGCAGTTTCCACTGTTCCGTCTGCTGCTTCCAGCGTCCACTGATACAAATAGGAGGAAATATTTCCATCCGTATCTGCTGCCTGAGCATTTACGGTTACTGCTGTTCCCACCTTTAAGTCGGTTCCCTGAATAATGGCTGAAGTCACTGCAGGTCTTTCATTCTCTACAGAGGTAAATAAGGTTTGGGAAGCCAATTCCTTCAGTTCTTCTCTGCTGGTTTCCGAAGCCTTAGCCATACGGATATTGCTGTATACAGGAGCAAAGCTTGCTCCACCATTTAACCAGGAGACCAATCCCAGCTTCATCGCTCCATCCTGCAGGTGAGAAACAGCAAATTCTCCCCCTCTCTGCCAGCTTCCATTATCATCCAGATAGCTTACCACTGCCCTTCCATTACTGATGACAAATTCAAAGGTGGTAGCAGTCAAACTATTGTCAGAGGCGTTTCCTGCAGCCTCCGTACAATTTTCTGCTATCTCCAACATGGTGGAAACTCCAGAAAAGTGGTTACGCTTTCCTACAAACAGATAATTATCCAAATCCTCAAAGAGCATTACACCGCTGCTGTTATAGCCGCTGCCTTTTTCTACCAGTCCCTGTGCATCTATATGTAGGATAAGGTCATTTTTCATTTCCTCCGGAATATCCAGGTTAACTATATTATTTACCAGGCGACTGCTGGTGTAGATACCATTCCCATTGGACTGAGGTGTAATCTGGACTGTATCCTCCCACAGAGCCAGAACACCGCCTTCTGTTGACTCCAGTACATTGACTCCCTGTGCCAATGTACTTGCAGTATTATAGCTCACTCCAAAGCTGTTCACCATTAACAGCTGATCGGTTTCTCCATTGGCAGCCGTAGCCTTAAGCAACACTGCTCCATCCTTTTTCGCGGTGTAGGTATTGCCGGATATTCTTCCCTTGTCACTGGTCTTACCTGTTAAGGGATCCAACAGTTGATAGGTTGCTGTTGTTCCAGTCGGTATAGTCAACTGAGTAGTTTCATCCTTATTCTCAAAGAAGGTATCGGCAGCTGTCAGGGTAAAGGTTCTTCCTGCTCCCTCTCCTACTGTTACCTGTACCGGATTACTACGAATCAAGGCACCATTCTTTTCAATATAAGCCTGTACTGTAGTAGTTCCTGCCTTTACCCCCACCAGTTTTCCAGCTTCGTCAATATAAGCCACCTCTGGGGTACTGCTGACCAGCTGTACCTTGGATGCACTGGTCACTCGATTGCTTCCTCCATTCACCGTAAGCACTTCCTGCTCTGTCTCTCCCAGAGTCAGGTCATCGGCTGACATTCTGGAGTCCAGACGGATATTCAGATTCATGCCCTCATCATAGGTATTTCCTGATACGGTAACGTTGCTGCAGTCATTAAATTGGAAAACATCCTTTGTCAGCATGGTCTCTCCCACTGTTACCATGATATCCTGAGTTTTTCCTATCGCTAATTCATTCTTGGTATCCAGACTAAGAACAAGGTCATCCTCATGAATAATCGTGTTGTTTGTAATGGTCAGCCCATCCACTCTGTTGGCTGTTACTACATTGTCGTTAGATAGGTAAAAGGTATTTTCGGTAATGGTAATATTTTCATGTACCAGAGTGGCCGGATTCTTCTGCTCTCCGCCACTGCTTGCCGAAACAGTAATCGGTTCGATAAAGATACCGGATACAGTTCCCACTGCCGCCTGTCCTGTAGGACGGATGTAGAAGGTATTGTTTCTAATCGTCAGATTACGGATAGGACCTGATTCATACCAATAATCCGCATCATTGGATAGATAGATATTAGCCATAGCCATATTATCAAAAATATTATCTTCAATAATTACCGGCTTTCTGGTTGTGCAAAGAATACCTCTGGTGGGAATACTCTTCATCAGATTGCCTTTAATCGTCACCTCCGGTGTATAGGTAACGTTTTCTGCCACATAAAGAGGCTGTGTTTCCCGGTTATCTCCAGAGCCTTTAGTAATTGTTGCTTCCAGGTCTGTCAGGGTCTCTGCCGGCAGAGCCTCTGCAAAGGTCACAATCTCTGTAACCAAATCCAGCGTACTGCCCTCATACTCCTCTCCAGGACCTATAGAGGAAGCTACGATAAAGGGCTGCTCCTCTACCTGTCCCTCCGGCTCCTCCAGGAAGGTTCTGGAATAAAATAATACCTCGTCTCCTGTATGGAACTGTCGAAATCCTCCCTGCTGCCCATGAATATATTTTACCTTTACTGTCCTTTCATCGATAACCTCTTCCACGCGCATATAGGTTCCATGCACATTGATGGGGTCATCATGAGCCATGGAAAAGTTGCAGTCTGTTACTTTAAAGTAACCGCCACAGCCTGCCACATGGAGCTGATCTGCATTACTTGTTGTATACTTTCCACTGCCGTCTCTGGGCAGGAAGTCTACTCCCTTAAACTCCACATCTTTACACATCTGTGTCAGCCAGCCAAATCCACTGAGATAATGAACATCAATATTTTCCACCATTAAATCTTCACTTTCCCAGAAGAAGGCACCTGCTGTCTGTCTCCAGGCTGAATTACTGAGCTGGTAGATATTTCCCTCCACAATATCCGTAGGAAGGGCAGATTCATAGGTAAAACGAACAGTGGAGGTTCCTGAAGGAGCAATATTCTCCACCCCGGTAAAGGGATTGGAGGCTTCCTTATTATTAGCCCGGATTACCGTACGGTCATATCCCTTGTAAACTACCAGATAGGCACAAAAATCTGCATCATTCCAAGTCCAATAGGGTCTTCCTGTTTCCTCACTGATTTCTCCCTGCCACTGAATATGCTTTTTATCTGCCGAAATCTCATAATGATAGGCCTCAGGAATAAAGATGTCTGCATAGGGCTTATTGGTCACCTCATCAATACCTGTCCTCACAATGGACACATCAATAGTGTCTGCATCCTTGTAATCCAACACCAGATTCTGCATTTTAATATTTGTACTTTCCACCACAGCCAGAGCCATAATGTCACCATACACCAACAGCGTAGAATCATTCCCCTCTATCGTCAGATTATCCACCTCTTCCAAAAGAATAGCTATCTTCTTTTCCGGATAACTGCGGCTGGAGGTATTGGAGGTATGATAAACACGAGTAGAGGCATGCTCCTTGTCAAAACGATACTCTCCATAGGGGAAATTCAGGATTTTCTCTCCCTCTATGGTCTTTGCTTCCTCCAATGCCTCCATAACAGCCTCTGTACTGTCATACTTACCACTGGGATCTGCCCCATAGTCTGTTACATCAATAACCGTTCCCTGTACTGCTTCTTCTGCCTGTACCGCCCAAGGTGGAGACCCCAGATTCACCAAAGAAGCTGCAAGAGCTATCGACAATAATCTTTTGCCAAGGTTTTTCCACATGTTTTTTCTCCTTTCATTTGTCCATGCTTTAGCCATTTTCAGACATACCCTTACCCATAATGGAGTAACCCCCTCCCTGACAGGTATAGTGGTGCTGCACTGAAGTCTTTTGCTGTGTGCTATGGAAAGTGCAGACCAGTCAAGGAGCGGTTAATTCATATTTGGTGTACTAATATAATCACCTCATCTGCCGGCAAAAACATACTCTATTGATTCATATTTCATAGCAATATTGTATACTTTATTCCCATTTAATACAATCATTTTAAGCAAATTGCTTCAAAATTTTAGCCTGATTATGACTATCCCTTCTTATTTCATCTACCAATCTGCTTCAGGAGCTTTATTCTCCCCTCCATACCAGTAAATAGCCCATCTGCCTTAGTCGCTGACCAAATTCCAGACAGGCCTGTACCAGTCCCTCCTGCTCCGACTTA
This sequence comes from Lachnospiraceae bacterium, assembly GCA_017532145.1. Taxonomy (GTDB): domain Bacteria; phylum Bacillota; class Clostridia; order Lachnospirales; family Lachnospiraceae; genus Kineothrix. The sequence continues at coordinate 25,176 of JAFXJR010000018.1, forward strand.
ACCTTTTCCCTATCCTGATAAGCTATGCCAAAGACCTCCTGAAAAACTGGCTGTAGCTCCTTCCTCACTCTAATATTCCTAGGATCCAGCGCCCAGGCTTCCTGTGTCAGAGTGGCACGATGCATATAGCCACCGAACCCCTTCCTTAACCCCAGATAGGGACAGCTCCCGTCCTGATTATAGATTCCTCCCACAATCCTTCCCCGCCTGTCCAGAATCCTTCCTCCCACAGCACCCACTTCCCTGCGTTGGAGCAGAATACCTCCCTCATACTCTATTCGATAAAAGCCAAGATGCAGCGTATGGCAGACTGTTCCCTTCCAGCCCCGCTTCTTTATAAAATCAGCAATCGCCCGCCGACCAGCCTCGTAGGCATATCTCTTGCTTTCCGGATTTTCTGCCGTAGAATCACTATGGCATCGCCAATGATAAAGTACTTTTGGTATATGACAAACTGACTCTCTGCCCAGCTTCTTTTGATATAACAGTTCTTCCACACCCCGCAGCACCAAATCATAGTCCTGGGCTCCATCATACTCTTTGCGCAGTCCAAGCTTTATCATCAGCTCTCTTTTTATTACCAGAAAATGACAGATATAGTTATTCGACAACAGCAGCTCCACATCCAAATCCGGCTTCCAATGGGGTTCATAAAAGCTTGTAAGCTCTCCATTCCCCTTATCCTCATCCGAATAAAGCATCCATACCTCTCTGCCCTCTTTTTTTCCTTCTTCTATCACCTTTACCATTTCAAACAGGGCATCCGGTGTCAATACATCATCATGATCCAGTAGTCCTACATAGTCTCCGGAAGCCACAGCTAAGGCTGCATTGGTATTTTCCGATATTCCTCTATTGTCTTCTAACGGCAGATACCGAATCCTTCTATCCTGATACTGCTCCATGACCCTCCTGACCTGTGCTGTTCTACTGGCATCTGCCACAATCAACTCCCATCGCCCATAGCTTTGTGCCAGCAGGGAGTCCACCATCTGTCTAAGATATGCCTCCGGTGTCTCATAAGCCGGCACCAATATACTAATCGTACAGGAAAAAGCTTCTCCCTGCTGTCGTTGCTGTGCTAGTACCACTTCTGAAGGTGAAAGATAACGATAAGCCTCTCCCTTTGCCTCCAATAGTCTCTCCCAAACTGCATACCAGGTATTTTTGATTCCATTCTTTCTCAGATAATAAAAAGCCTTACGAAAATTACTGACACTCAGTACACCCATTTCTTATCCCATCCTTTTTGCCAATTTTTTGAAGCTATCATGATTCCGGGTAACTATTCAGCAGGTCTGCACACTTGCTGTGCTGACCGTATGGAAACGTAGCTGCAATGATAGTAACTGTGAGGGTACTGAACAGCTACTATGCCGGATAAAAAAGGAAGGAACTAAAGTTCCTTCCTTTTTTATCCGGTATCACCATACGATTTCTTTACGATTATCAACCGGATTTTCACCATACACCCAAATTTTTTCTTAAAAATCTGTGTACATCCTTAGTACACTGAATATTAATTATTCGATATACTTAGATATAAGCCTTTAAGTTTTCTGTCAGCTGCTCTACCTTCTTCTCCGCATCCTCCAGTCCGGTTCCCTTTACTCCCATATAGAATTTCAGCTTCGGCTCAGTTCCTGAGGGACGGGCACAGCACCAGGAGTCGTTGGTCAGTTCAAAATACAATACATTTGACTCAGGAAGTCCGGTGGAACCCTCCTCTCCGGTCTGCAGATTTACTGTCTTACCAGAAACATAGTCCTTTACCTCTACTACCTGCAGTTCACCAAAGCTTTTGGGAGGATTGCTCCTTAACTTATCCATAATAGCTGCAATCTGCTTGGAGCCTTCGATTCCCTTCAAGGTAATGGCATACTGGGTTTCCTTATAATATCCGTATTTCTCATATAATTCCAGCATCTGATCCCACACGGTTTTTCCGTTTTTCTTACACCATGCTGCCATTTCACACAGACACATTACTGCTACCACCGCATCCTTGTCTCTGGCATGGGTTCCCGCCAGACAGCCATAGCTTTCCTCCAAACCAAAGACATAGTGATTGGAGCCACTTTCCTCAAACCACTTAATCTGCTCTCCAATATATTTAAAGCCAGTCAGTACCTCGATACATTTCACCTGATAGTCTTCCGCAATCGCTTTGGCCATATTGGTGGTTACAATGGTAGTAACAAGAGCCGGGTTTTCCGGCATAGTCTGAGTAACTGTCCTTTCTCTCAGGATATATTCTGCAATCAGCATGCCAGACATATTTCCGGTAAAGGGAATATATTCTCCGGTTTTACTATCCAGTGCATAGATACCCAATCTGTCTGCATCCGGGTCGGTAGCCAATACAATATCTGCCTGCTTTTCTTTTGCCAGCTTTAATGCCAGTTCAAAGGCCTTGGGATCCTCAGGATTGGGATAGGCCAAGGTAGTAAAATTCGGGTCAGGCATCTCCTGCTCTGGTACCACATACACATACTTAAAGCCCAGTTCGGAGAGAATCCGTCTTACCGGCAGATTACCGGTACCATTAAAGGGAGAGTAGACAATCTTAATATCGTCTGCCATTTCCTGAATAATCTCGGGATGGATAATCTGCTTTTTCAGCTCCTCCATATAGGCATCGTCGATTTCTTTTCCTATTACCTGATACAGACCTGCTGCTATAGCATCCTCTTTTCCCATGGTCTTTACTGCATGGTAATCCGTTACTGCTTTTACTTCGGTAATAATTTCCTTATCTCTGGGAGCCGTCACCTGAGCGCCATCCTCCCAATAAGCCTTGTAGCCATTGTACTCCGGTGGATTGTGGCTGGCAGTAATGACAATACCTGAGATACAACCCAGCTTCCTTAAGGCAAAGGACAGCTCCGGGGTGGGACGCAGAGAATCAAAAACGTAAGCCTTAATTCCATTGGCTGCCAGACAGAGTGCTGCCTCGTCTGCAAACTCCGGAGACTTCCTTCTGGAATCATAAGCAATAGCAACTCCCTTGTCCTTTCCGCCCTGCTTTAAAATATAGTTGGCAAGACCCTGGGTTGCCTTACGCACAGTGTAGATATTCATTCGATTGGTACCTGCACCGATTACGCCTCTAAGACCTCCTGTACCAAATTCCAAATCCTTGTAAAAGCGATCCTCTATTTGCTTTTCATCTCCCTGAATGGACTGAAGCTCCTGCTTGGTCGCCTCATCAAAATAAGAATCCTCCAGCCAAAATTGATATTCCTCTTTAAATCCCATTTTCCTCAACTCCTGTTCCTGTCTTTAATCAATGCCTTAAAGATAAGGCATTTTCTCTGACAAAAATGTATCATAAATTTTTGTTTTTGGCAACCTTAACCCAATAGAGGTTATCCTCAGCTTATGGTTTCAATCTTTAAGGAAAAGTCGCTTCTATCTAAAGAAAAATTAGGATTAAAGTAGGGATCCCCCTTTTCCAATACTTCCTTCCACCTTTCTCTAAACCGTGCCGACTCCTCCTCATAGCGTCTGGCCTTTTCTCCCTGGTCATCCAGCCCTCTGGATATGGATTCAAAATGGTACAGCTCTGCAAAGGGAGTAAACACATTTAAATACCCCCTTTGTCTTAACTTAATGCAAAAATCCACATCGTTTAAAGAGACAGCAAAGGATTCATCCAGTCCTCCTACTTCTTCATACAGCTTTTTTGCTACCAATAGGCAGGCTCCTGTTACTGCAGATACATTATGGGCATAGCACAGTCTGCCCATATATCCCAAATTTTCCCGATGCTGCTTATAGTGGCTATGTCCTGCCGTCCGATGAGCTCCCAGTCCCAGAACCACTCCGGCATGCTGGATGGTCTTATCTTCATAGTAAAGCTTGGCGCCTACTGCACCCACATCCTCTCTTTGCGCATACATCAGCAGCTCCTCCATCCAGTTGACAGAGATAACCTGAGTATCGTTATTCAACAGTAAAAGATAGTCTCCTTCCGCCTGGCTGGCACCCAGATTGTTGACGGCAGAATAATTAAAGCTACCCTGATAACGGATAACCTTTACCCGCTCCTCTCCCTCCAGCTCCTGATAATATTTCTCAATCTCTGGAGTCTGGCTATTATTTTCCACTACAATAATCTCATAATTGTCATAGGTAGACTTTTCCAGAATAGAGGTAATACATCTTCTCAGGTCTGCTTCATGATCCTTATTGGCAATCAGAATAGAAATCTTGGGATTTCCCATAATCTGATAGCTGATTTTAAAGATTGTTTCAAAAGCTCTGGTACTGGTAATCTTAAAGTGGTGGTAGCCATGCTTTTTTAAATGCTCTCCTACCGCTCCCTTGGCTGCATCCACCGCATAAGACTTGGCCTGAATACCAGAAGCCACACTGCCTGCATGGGAACGCCAGTAGTACATCAGTTTGGGAATATGCACCACCTTTTTTGCCCGGTCAGTGAGTCTGAGAATCATATCATGATCCTGGCTGCCATCATATTTGGAGCGGAACAGCTCGTCACCTTCCAGGAGGCTTTTGTGAAAGACACTGAAATGGCAGATATAATTGTTGGCTCTCAGATTGTCAATAGCAAAATCTGGCTTAAAATGCATAGTCAGCATCTTATTAATATCGTTATCCTTAAAGGTGGTTTCATCACAATAAAGGTAGTCTGCTCCCTGCTCATTAATTGCCTTTGCATATTCATACAATACAGAAGGATGAAGAATATCATCATGGTCAAATAGACCAAGATACTCTCCCGTAGCCAAAGCCAGACAGCGATTTGTATTTCCTGATATTCCTTCATTTCTCTCCAGCTTTTGATAGACAATCCGCTGCTTATTGCTTCCTGTATTCTGCCTTTTTGCATACTCCTGACAGATTTCTCCTACATACCCATGGTCAGCATCTGAGCCATCTGCCAGACAAAGCTCCCAATTTTCATAGGTCTGAGCCATCACAGAATCCAGCATGGCCGTCAGAAAGCCCTTGGGTGTATTGTATAAGGGTACTAAAATACTAAAGGTTACCATTTGAGGAAATACCGTCTCTCGCTCAGCCTTCCTTATTGCCTCATCAGGAAATCCATCTGTACCAAACTGCTTCATGGCCTGCTTTTCCCGCTTCTTATACTTGACTTTGGCCACTACTCCTCTGAGACTTCCACAGTTTTTGATTCTGTCTTTCTGGCGAATGCAATAGTGCATCAGCTTTCGCAGAGGACCGCTCAGCTTCCAGAATGGATGATTTTTGATTCTGTTCAGCTTAAAATTCAGCTCTTCATTTTTTTCTTCCAGCTCAGCCACTCGCTCAGCCAAATCAGCACACTTAATATGCTCTTTTTCATAGGCAGACTTATAATCCGGTTCTTCTCCTGTCTTGTCTATCTGTTCCCTTTCTGTTATCTTACTCATTCTATTTCGTCGCACTCCATCTCCTTGCTCCTAATCCCTCTATGGTCAGCACAATTTTTCTCATTCTACCAAATCAGCTATATGATGTCCATACTTTTTTCTTTTTATCCAGTTGCCGTAACTCCTTGCTTTGGCTATAAGAGGCAAGTATTGAAGATAGACAATAAGTTAATTCTATGCTAGAATAAAACGATTAGGCAAACATGGAAAACTGGATATAGATATAGATGGTTTCATCGTAACTATTCAGTAGGTCTGCACACTTGCAGTGCTGACCGTATGAAAACGTAGTTGCAATGATAGTAACTGTGAAGGTACTGAACAGTTACGTTTCATCAGAAAACAGACGAGAACCAAGTCCTCTGATGCGTAAAATATCCAAGGGATGAAAGACGTTCTGATGTATCAATTTTTTAGAAATAGGAGATAAAATGGCTGCAATAAATAAAACACAAGCACAAAGTTTATTACATTACTTTTTATTTGACCCTAATATTTATACCTCATTGATTATTACTCTGGAGAAAAAAGAGAAGATAAAAACAGAAGATATTCAAAAAGCAATCGAACAGGCATATACACAAAATGAAACGACAATGTCTAAAATTGTATTAGATAACGGAGAAGCATATTTTGAAAATATGTCCAAGACAGGATGTAAGGTTTTTATCGACCAACGTGACTGGATAGACATTCTGCATGAAAATGAAAAAAAGACGTTTAAGCTTAATGAAGGTGAACTGGCCAGGACGTTTATTATTGATAAACAAGACGAAGTTCAGTTACTGCTTATGGTTCATCATATTTTGGGAGATGGATCTTCCATGGTTCTTTTGGTACAGGATATATTGAGCAATCTTGCCGGTGAAGGTGTAGAATACAAACCATTGAATAATATACTGGAAGTACCTCGTTGTAAGTATCCATTTGCAAAAAAAATAGGAATTAAGCTATTGAATCACCAGTGGCGGAAAACAGGAAGAACGTTTACATGGAAAGACTATTTTTCTATTCATGAAAACTTCTGGAAGGACAGACAGAGCTATGTTAAGCCCACAACTATGTCTGAAAGTCTGGCTGAAATAAAGGAAAAATCTACAGAACTGGGAATTACCATCAATAGCTATCTTACTGCCAAACAGTTAGAAAAAAATCCCAAATATCATATTATTGGTATGCCTGTTTCTATCAGAGGAAACAATCGTTCGTTAAGCAATCAGGTAATCATAATCACTTTGCGTTACCAATATGATACTTGTATTTCTTTTGAAGAAAACGCAAAAAAAATTCATCAATGTCTAAAAACAATTTTGGATGATCCTTCCAAAAAATACTTTGTCACCAACACTTTTGGTTTATTTGACCATAATTTAATGGATGGTGCATTAATGGCAAAATATACAGGTTATCAAAATGAAATGGCCGAAAAATTGGGGTCTATCATAGGTATGTCCGGAGAAAATAAAACACAATTAGGTGTTACCAATCTGGGGAAGGTTAATCTAAAAGAAGAGTATGCTTCATTCAAAGTACAAAATATATTAGTGATTGCTACACCTATGTCTACGACCAAAGATGTGGTTTGTGCCTATACATTCAAAGACAAGATAAATCTTTGTTATAGTACGGTAAGAAAAACGTCTAAAAATTGTTAAAGCAGAGATATTGAGTCAAAGCTATCTGACACAAAAAAGTCCCCCACTTAGCACCTGGTGTACTTGAAGTAGGGGACTTCTTTGATTTGTTGAAAAAGGAAAGCATCAAGCCTGAGACGACTCTTCTATATTCTAAACCTATAGGTTAAGGGAAACTCCTGTCTATGGCAGGAAACCACAATCACATACTGGTCGGGCAGCTTGTTCAGCTTCAGATACAACAATACCTGTTCTTCTGCCCCTCCCAAACGAGGCAATAGCCATACCTCCTTACCAAAAATATACAGTATTTCCTCCCCATACCGGGGATGTATATTCCACACTGCTTCGGAAAAATCTCCCACATTCAGTGATAACAGTATTTTTCTGCATTGGCTCTCCGAAAAAACATAGTCCATATACAGTTCCAGATTCTTCTCTCGAATCGCAATCTGATATCTGGCTACACTGACTGCCTCTCGTATCTCCTTTAAATAATTTTCTATCTCTCTCTGGTCAATCTCCAAATAAACGTCCTCTCTCTGTTTGTGTTTTCTTATGTCATCAAAGACTTCTATGAAGTTATCGCTTCCTTCTCACTATATCACTTCCAGCCTTCGCTCTGTCCATACATAGAGTCTTAGCCCACAGCTTCTGTCTCTGGCAAAGACACCAATCCGGTAACTCCCCTTCCTCAGTACTGTTTCTGAAAACCGTACAGCAAACCCGGTCAACCCTACATTTACCTGATCGGGCAGATTTCTCTCCACGTCTGGTCGGGGCATATCCTCTATGTTTACCGCCAGCAGTTCTAAACTATCTTTATCCTCCGGCTGTAAAAGAATCTTCCGTTCAAAGCAGGCATTATCTGAGCCTGCAATAAAGGCATAGCCCTGAATCAAATAATCTTCTGTTTTACCTGCATGCACTTTTTTACCTGCATGCACTTTTTTACCCACATATTCTAGGCTAACCAGCACACAGCGGTCTTCTCTGGCTTTCTGCAGTAAGGCAGAGGCTTTTTCTACTCGGTACTGATGTTTTTTTCCCATCCAGGCATAGTCTGCACAAAGCTCAAACCCGGTACTTAAAATACCACTTTCCAAATACTTATGATAAAAAGGGTCCTTACCGCACAACTCCGGGTGCAGCTTGTACAGTCTGTCCCGCTCTCCCAACAGCCGGTGTAGCTTTTCCCTGTCCTCGTCCCTTCCTCTGCTTAAGGATTCATGATGGTACAAGGCTGCCTCCTGCAGCACTACCTGATAATACCCTTTTTCAAAAAGACTGAAGCATAAATCCACATCATTAAAGGCCACAGGCAATTCTTCAGGAAATCCCCCAACCTCCTGAAACCGCTCTTTTTTTACTGCCAGACAGGCTCCTGTTACTCCAATCACATTGCGCTGTCTTCTATTCCATCCATAATAAAAGATTCTTTCATCCTCCTGAAACTGGAGCTTATGCACCGGTCCAAGTTCCAGATTGACGATGCCTGCATGCTGAATCCTTATCGAATCCGGATAGTACAGCTTTACCCCCGCTGCTCCCACATAAGGAGAGTCGGCTGCCTGGTACAATAAGGTTAGAAGACTGGTCTTCTGCTCACTCTCTATACGTTCACTCCACCTCTCATCTCCACTTTTACTTCCATCACCCTCTGTCTTCTCCCCGTTACCTGTCTCCCTATTTTGAGGTATCTCCACATCGTCATTAAGAAACATCAGTACCTGACCGGAAGCAGCCTCTGCTCCCCTATTGCACATAACAGAAAAGTTGAAATCCATGGGCTGATATAGATAAACCACATTCTTCTTTGCCAACCATTTCTCCAGCTCCTGTCTGATTTCCTCCTGACTTCCGTTATCCACTACGATAACCTCAAGCTCTGGTCCTGCTTTTCCTTCTTCTTCCTCCAGCAAAGAAGTAATACAACGCTTTAAAAAAGCAGGATTGTCTTTAGAAGGAATAATCACAGAAACCTTTCTTTGTATATCCTTCTTCCCACACATATGATAGTATGCCCAAAGGTATCTCTTGTCCTTCTGAGACAAGGCAACCTCCTCCAATGCCATCTCCTTGTTTCGATTGGCATGGAACAATACCTCATCCACATGGCCTATGGGAAACAGACCGCCGTTTTCTCCCTGTCTTTTTGAAAAACCGCCGGTTCTTACTGCCAAAACAGCACAGAGCCTGTACAAAAAGGCTTTATCAGAAGCTTCTGCCTCATTTTCATTATTCCCTGCAATCCAATCCCATTCTTGCTTTTCTAAGGTCTGCAAAGCCTCTGTGCGCACAGCAAACAGACTACCAAAATAAAAATAAGAAAGAAAGGTATCTGGCGACCAGTCCGGCTTCAGCCATGGTGTATAACGGATTCCCTCCGGACTCTGTACATCCTCGTCTCCATAGACCAGGTTTACTTTCTCATTTTTTATAAAAAATTCTCCAATCAGAGGAAGGGCTAACTCACTGAGGCTACCCTCGCTATCCATAAAAACCACTACTTCTGCGGTCTCCCTTTTTAATGCCTCTCCCAGCAGATAATCCCGACAGACTTCATAGGGAATAGTTTGAACAGAAAGAGGACAGCCCAAGCCCTCCTCTTTTTCTCCCAGCCTTTGTTTCCATTCCTGTTCTGCCTGCCGAATCCAGGTATCATAGGTAACTGTCCTTTCCTCCACCTTCTGATAGTACTGCCTCTGCAGCCTTTCCGTCAGCTTCTTCCTTATCCACTGACGGATTCTACTCTTTCCCTTCATTCTTTTTCCCATCCCTCTACAGAATCTTCCACAGACCTTCCTTCCCTTTGCAAATGCAGTCTGCTATCGACTGAGGCAGTCTGACTACCTCCAATACCGCATCCAGCACATTCTTCTTCTGTGGATTCAGACGACTCAGCCTGATGTTAATATTCGGGTCCTCTGTATCAAAAGCATAGGTAGCTTCTCCTATCCTTTTTCCATTGGTAATCATACTCCTTCTCTCTCCCTTAATGGCACTGCCATTTAAAGTGATTTTCTTTATTTTTACTATACAACAGTCCATAGCAGGATCAATTCTTAGAGTATCTACCTCCTTATCCACCTCCAATACCAGATGAATAAGATTTTCTCCCTGATAGGCATCCGGAATAAAATAGGATTCCTCCTCCCGATAGCCCTGTCCTCTGTCTTCATAAATTTGTACTCTTTGCTTTTGGGCAGAAGCATCCAAATGATTAAGCCAATGGCCGGGACGGATAATCTGGTTGCCAATGGCCTCTCTGATTTCTCCCAAAGCCATCCGATTTCCTGTCACCTTTTTCTGGAAATCCATCTCCTTTTCTTTTAGTAAATCTGCCTCCTGGCTGGTCAGTCCCAGATGCTTCATCATCCTTTCCCAATCCAATTTTTTTCGCTTTTCATCCTCCAGCAGATAGCAGTAAACCGAACGGAAAGCAATTTCCTTTGCAGGAATCTGATGGGGGAAGGTCCATTCATAGTCAATAACTGTCCATCTTCCCTTCCTGATTTTTTCTATTTCCTCTCCACGTTTTCCTCTTTTGTCCCAGGAAATCAGAATATTGGCAAAAATCAAATCATAGTCTGCCACTGCCATATCCTCTCTCCAGGAAATCCGCTTGAAATACTCATCAAACAGAGTATAAAATCCTTCCACATCCTCCCTTTCTAAATATCTGTCCAATACTTCCTCTAAAGTCTCTGCTTCTATATATTCAAACTGGATAAAGGCTCTGTCCGCTATATACGGACACTGTCTGTTCCCTAACTCACCATCTGCACTTTCCGGATTTTCTGCCAATCGACACTGATTAATCTCCAATCCGCTTCCAGCAAATCGTGCAGACAATTTCTGATAAGAGGTTTCTATTCCCCGTATATGTGTGACAGCCTTCGATGACAAAGGATATTTTCTCACTACCCAGCCCTGGGGACTTTCACAGATTTCGGTTCGTATTGCATAGTCTGCCGCTCTGTCATTGGAATACTTGACATACCTGACTGGAAATTCCTCCCCGATTACCACTAAGTAGGAGTTGGAGAAAACAGGAAAAAGTCCATCCCTCACTATACCATCATAAGCCTGTTTTTCATTAAATAAAAGCATACGGTCTCTGTCAAAATTCCGCAGATTCTCATGCAACTCCCCCTGCTTTGGTAGTCTCTGGTCAGAATACAGGGTACTCATCAATTTATAGTCCGGATAGGGGTAATAAAAGCTATACTGGTTTAATCCACTCTCCTGAAACAACTGTTCCAGTCTGCTTCTCACAAAGGTTCGTACTCCGGCTCCTTCAGCATAATCTTCAATACCGGAAAAATAGCTGCCCAGATGGTCCTCACTGCAGCCGGCAAAATACTTTAATCCCAACCTGTTTTCTATAGCAATAATAATTCTGCCACCTTTTTTTAGATGTCCTTGCATCATTTTCAGCCAGTCCACATAAGGATTGTCTGTATGAATATAGCTTTGCCCATATTCAAATACTCCAATAAAGCAGATATAATCAAAGTCTCTGGGTAAGTCCGGCTCAATATCCTTAAAATTTCCCACATGGATAGTTACATTGTCACAGTCCTGATGCCGCCAGGCATTAATCAGACACCGCTTTTTGGACAAATCCACACTGGTTACACTTCCTGCCTTCTGAGCCAGCTTTCCGGTAATCGCCCCACAGCCTGAACCAATTTCCAGTACCTTGGCATCCTTTTCCATAGGAATCCAGTCTACAATATTTTCCCTTAATGCAGAAAGATGGTAGAGAATCGGCCACTTTGCCCTTTCCTCTATTATCTGTGGAAAATCCTGGGGGGAATGATTCTGGACGATTTCCAACAGCTCATCCTCTACTGCTCCGTCACAGTAAAAGTCCTCCCCCGGATAATGTGTATAATCAAGTGTAATCCTTCCGATTTTTTCCCTCATGGTGTCTCCTTATTATCCCACTTCATTCCCATCCACTACGGTAATCGTAGTATTCATATCATAATAACCTACTGTATCCTTATCCGATATTACCGTCAAATTTACCACATCATAGAGTCGATGGTATACCTGAAAGGTATCTCTTTCATAGCCTGTTACCCCAAAGGACAGGAGATATTCTCCTCCCTGCAGGCTCATCCTCTGGGAAAAAGTAACTTCCTTCCTTTCTCCTGCCTGCACCGACTTTAAAAATGCCTTTTCTACCATGGTATTCGTTCCGGTAATCTCCGTTCCCTTTACATTTTTCACGGTAAAAGCAAAAATAGGAGCTGGTACATCCTCTGAAAATTCTACCTTTAGGTGGATGGTAAACTGCTGCCCCTTAATAATCGCAGTAGTACGGATACCAGCCTCATCCGTAATATAGTACTCAGTAATCTGTGCTGCCTTTGTTCCATATTCCAAAAGCTCTGGATTGACTGCTGCGCCGCCCTGAGACTCTCCCTCCTCCAAAAAATTTCCAGCCTCATCTCCTCCCGCTGTATACTGACCTACCAGTACCCGCTTGTAGATATCAATCATCTCTCTGGCAGACCCCTCTCCCAGCTTGACTCCCTGATTTAAAAGCACCACTCTATCACAGTATTTACTGATGCTGCTCAAATCATGACTGACAAAAAGGATGGTCTTTCCCATCTTCTTAAACTCCTCAAACTTATGATAGCATTTGGCCTGAAAAAATACGTCTCCTACTGCTAATGCCTCATCTACAATCAGAATCTCCGGCTCAATATTGATGGCTACTGCAAAAGCCAATCGAACAAACATTCCACTGGAATAAGTCTTTACCGGCTGGTATACATAGTCTCCGATATCTGCAAATTCCAGAATGGAGGAAAGCTTTCGGTCAATTTCCTCCTTAGAAAAGCCAATCATCGTCCCATTAAGATAGATGTTTTCAATTCCATTGTACTCCATATGGAAGCCTGCCCCCAACTCCAACAGCGCAGAAATGCGTCCATTTACTCTTACCCTTCCACTGCTGGGATTGAGTACTCCTGTAATAATCTTTAAAATCGTAGACTTGCCGGAACCATTGGTTCCGATAATCCCTACCATTTCTCCCTCATATACCGTCAAATCTACCCCATCCAGAGCATGATGCTCTTTATATTTCTTCTTTTTCGTCAACCCCAAGGCCTCCTTCAGTCTATCTGAAGGCTTGTCATATAGCTTATATATTTTTTTCACCCCGGTGACCTGGATTGCTATCTTCTTTTTTTTCATCCTGCTCATCCTGCTCCATCCATCGATTTTTATAGTACATCTGCAAAATGTACCTTCAGCCTTTTAAAAAGTAAAGAACCAATACAAAATAAGGTAACGGTAAAAATCCAGAAATAAGTGGAGGAATAAAAATGCTCAAAAAACCATTCCTGTTCATACATCGCACTGCGATAACCATTGACAATATAAACCATAGGATTTAGCTTAAATAACGGTTTTATTTGGTCAGTCAGCATAGAAATATCCCATAGAATAGGAGTTGCCCACATACCAATCTGTAAAATGATACCAATAATCTGCTGCAAATCCCGAAAAAAAATCACCACTGCACAGGTGGTATAGCTGATGGCCAGTACCAGAATAAACTCACAGAAGCCATAATAAAAAATTTGCAGGGTATAGACGGTGGGAGTATAACCATAGGCAATAGCAATAATAAACAGGACTCCTACAAAGAATATATGGATAAAGGTAGCGGCAATTACCTTGATAATCGGCAGAATACTGATTTTAAACACTACCTTTTTTACCAGATAGTTATATTCCAGTAGAGCCATCGTTCCATTGGTTAATGCTTCCGAAAAATAGAACCAGGGAACCAATCCGGCAGTCAGATAAAGGACATAGGGTACCTCGATTCCGCCTGCCACCAGCTGACTTCTGGTATCAAAGACCTTGTCAAATACAATCCAGTACATCACTACTGTTACTACAGGCTGAACAAAAGCCCACACCATACCCAGATAGGAGCCTGCATAACGCTTTTTAAAATCGTTTCTGGCCAGCTTCCAAATCAGCCTTCTGTTTTGATACAGCTCTTTAGGCAGTACTGCCAATGTATCATAAAAGATACCAAAAATCGCACTGATAAAGATAAGAAGCACAGAAGCCATTATTTTCTTCATCATCTCTGTAGTCTGGTCTGCCAGGGGATTATGATGAGAGAGGACGACAAACAGCAAGATGGCAGCAAGTGTATAAAATATCCCCATTGCTGCCCTCTTGGAGAGACTCCCTCTCCCACCTTTATTTTTCCTCTGCATATTCCCTGATACCGCCCCACTGCTTATCCTTTTCAGACAGAATCAGCTCCATATCCTCCGGTATCGGCCATTCTACTCCAATCTCCGGGTCATTATAAAGCAGACCGCCCTCATCATTAGGATGGTAAAAATCCGTACATTTATAAGCAAACTCTGCATAGTCGGATAATACCAAAAAGCCATGGGCAAAGTTCTTGGGAATAAAGAATTGCTTTTTATTTTCTGCCGACAGCACAACACCAAACCATTTTCCAAAGGTTTTACTACCCTTACGCAAATCCACTGCCACATCAAATACTTCTCCGCTCACTACTCTTACCAGCTTGTCCTGAGGAAATTCCTTCTGAAAATGGAGTCCTCTCAGTACCCCTCTTTTGGAGGCTGACTGATTATCCTGAACGAAAACCTCTTCAATTCCGGCTTCCTTAAAATCGTTATAGTTATAGGTTTCCATAAAATACCCTCTGGCATCTCCAAATACCGCAGGGGTAATTACCTTAAGCCCTTCTATCTCACATGTCTCCACTGTTATCTTTCCCATTTCTATCCTGTACTCCTTTCTCTCTGAGGAATCCGGTCTCTTGCTTCAGAGACCGATTTCCTTTTACTATTCTGATTCCACCTGCAGCACAATACAGGCCTGCCCTATCCCTATCAATCCTCTGACATAGTATCCGGATAATTATACTCCTGGGCATAGCTGGTATCCACAATTCTATCTACCTCCTGAGCATAGGTAGCTGCTGCATTAGAACTGCTGTTTTCCTGTGCATAGGTGTTCTTCCCTGTGGAACTGCTCTCCTGAGAATAGGTATTTTGTCCTGAAGAGGTATTGCTTTCCTGTGCATAGGTATTTTTACCTGTAGAACTATTCTCCTGCGCATAGGTGTCCTTACCTGTGGAGCTATTCTCCTGCGCATAGGTATTGCTTCCGGAGGAGGTGTTGCTTCCAGAAGAAGTGCTGCTTCCGGAGGAGGTGTTGCTTCCAGAAGAAGTATTACTTCCGGAGGAGGTATTGCTTCCAGAAGAAGTGCTGCTTCCAGAGGAGGTATTGCTTCCAGAAGAAGTACTGCTTCCAGAGGAGGTATTGCTTCCGGAAGAAGTATTACCTTCCTGAGTGTAGGTATTACTGCTATCCGAAAATCCTCCTTCCTGAGAATAAGTATTCGGATAGATTGTCTCCTGAGAATAGGTGTTGTCTACGGAAGTTCCTCCTCCCATCGTACCTCCGGAGCTGCTTGGCTTCATATAGCTCATATTCAGGTCTACTCTGCCTTCAATACCATCAATACTTCCACTAGAGGTATACTGCCAAATATGATAGTAACCCTGATACAATGGTTTATCTCTGTATTCTGCCAGCCAGATAACATAATTATCCAATCTGCTCATATCCAGCATATGATTAAACCAGTTTCTTGCTCCATACACACCGGCTCTGTAGCCTGCACCTTCCACCGTCTTACAGAAGGCTTCACACACCTGAGTTCTGGTCTCCCTATCCAGTCCATCGGCTCTGCCATTACCTCCCGCTCCCTCCGTATCAATGAAAATCGGATAAGACAGGTTATAATTTTTGCACAGACTGATGACCATACTGGCCTCTTCCACTGCCTCAATTACATTGGTAGCCTGAGTAAAAAAGTAGACACCCACAGGAATCCCTGCCTGGGTCGCCCCTTTGATATTGACTTCAAAATAAGGGTCCTGAATCAATGCCCCCGTAGTAGCACCACGATATCCGGCACGAATAATCGCATATTCCACTCCAGCCTGTTTTACCCGGTTCCAATCAATCTTCTGATTCCATTTAGATACATCAATACCCAGACTGGAGGTGGCGGTACTTATCTGAATATCTTTAATTTCTGTACTATCTGCATCCTCTATGGCTTCCCTTACCTCCAAATCCTCTGCAGCCACATCTACAGTATCCTCTGTAGCAATTAAAAAGCTGATATCGTCAATTACCACATATTCCACACTCTGCTTCACTGTAATATTGGAGGCAGTCGTCGGTACGGTATAGCCCTCCACTGGCTTTAACTCCACTCCATACTCTCCGGCAGCCAGATTTTGAATATCAATGATTCCATTCCGGTCTTCATCCGTATACTCTGCGGTTTCATTCAATACCACACAAAAGTTTTGTCCTGTTACCGTCCGGCCTGCATTGTTGACAATGCGGATTCGCAAATCCTTTTCTATGGATGTCATCAATAAAGAAAGCTCTCTTCCATCCACCTGATAAATCGAGGAAGAGCCTCCGTCTCCATGGAAAAAAGTATCATCTGTCAAAAATGCTCTGGTATCTTCGCCTACCTGGTTTAAATCCGAAGTATTTGTGGATTCTGTCTTCGTCATGTCTTCCTCTGACATTGAGGAAGCTTCTTCTGTTTTACCGGCAAATACCCCATTTCCATAAGCTACAATACCGATAACTGCAGCAAACATAAGAATCACAATAAAAATGGATATTCCCTTTATATTAGAGCCCATTCGCAACCTCTATTAAATACTTTCCATAATCTGTTTTTAACAATGGTTCTGCCAGCTTTATCAGCTGTTCTCTCGTAATAAATCCTTTTTTATATGCAATCTCTTCAATGCAGGAAATATACAATCCCTGTCTCTTTTGAAAGGCTGACACAAAGTCAGCAGCATCCAGAAGAGAATCATGATTTCCTGTATCTAACCAGGCAAACCCGCGTCCCATGGTTTCTACCCTCAGCGTTCCTCTACTCAGATACTCATTATTAATACTCGTGATTTCTATTTCTCCTCTGGCAGAAGGCTTTACCTTACGGGCAATCTCCACCACCTCATTGTCATAGAAATAGAGTCCCGGTACAGCATAGTTACTCTTGGGATGCTCCGGCTTTTCTTCAATGGAGAGAGCCTTTCCCTCGGCATCAAACTCTACCACTCCATATTCTCTGGGGTCTCGTACATAATAACCAAAAATGGTAGCTCCCTTCTCTCTGGCTGCCACCTGTCCCAGTACCTTGGAAAAGCTCTGTCCGTAAAAAATATTGTCTCCCAACACCAGAGCTACTCTGTCGCTGCCGATAAAGTCTGCCCCGATAATAAAGGCATCTGCCAGCCCTCTGGGATACTCCTGCACGGCATAGGAAATCTCCAGCCCCAGCTGTTCACCGGTTCCAAACAGCTCTTTAAAAACTGGAACGTCCCTGGGTGTGGAAATAATCAGGATTTCTCTAATACCTGCCAGCATCAGCGTAGACAAGGGATAATAGATCATAGGCTTATCATATACCGGCATAATCTGTTTAGATATGGCCTTGGTCAACGGATAGAGGCGGGTACCACTGCCTCCCGCAAGAATAATTACTTTCATTAAATGTTCAGGCACAAAAACCCACTGCCTTCCAGCAGCGGGAGGAGTGCCGTCCTCCTTTCACTTACTACAACCTGTATTAGCTACTTTGTATTGTACATTTCCTCATAGTACTTCTGATAATCTCCACTGGTTACACTACGCATCCAGTCCTCATGCTCAAAAAACCACTGAATCGTCAGCCGGATTCCTTCCTTAAACATAGTTTCCGGCTCCCAGCCAATTTCTTCTCTGATTTTATCCGGTGCAATGGCATATCTTCTATCATGTCCCTTGCGATCCTCCACATAAGTAATCAATTCCTTGCTTACCAGCTGCTTGCGGGGGTCTGATTCCGGAAGCATTTCCTGCAGGGTTTCTATAATGATATTTACAATTTCAATATTCTGCTTTTCATTATGTCCACCCACATTATAGGTTTCAAACAATCTGCCCTTTTCCTGCACCATATCGATGGCCTTGGCATGATCCTCCACATACAGCCAGTCTCTGACATTTTTACCGTCTCCATATACCGGCAGCTTCTTCCCCTGCAAAGCATTGTTAATAATCAGAGGAATCAACTTTTCAGGAAACTGATATGGGCCATAATTATTCGAGCAGTTGGTAATATTAGCAGGGAATTTATAGGTATCCATATAAGCCTTTACCAGCATGTCCGAACCTGCCTTGCTGGCAGAATAAGGACTGTGGGGATCATAAGGCGTGGTCTCATAAAAGTATTCCCCTTCCTCCTCCAAAGAACCATAAACTTCATCGGTAGAAACATGAAGAAACCTTTTTCCCTCCTGAAAGCTTCCATCCGGCAGCTCCCATGCCTGCTTTGCACAGTTTAACATTACTGCAGTTCCCAGCACATTCGTCTGTACAAACACCTCCGGATTGCGTATACTTCTGTCCACATGGCTTTCTGCTGCAAAATGCACCACTCTGTCGATATCATACTGTGCAAAAATGGAAGACACCGTATCCTTATCACAAATATCTCCCCGGATAAAGGTGTAGTTCTCTCTTCCCTCCACCTCTTTTAAATTTTCCAGATTGCCTGCATAGGTCAAGGCATCCAGATTAATAATCCTGATTTCATCACCATATTTCTTAAACATATAATGGATGTAGTTAGAGCCAATAAATCCTGCTCCTCCAGTTACCAGATAAGTCCTCATTTTGTTATTCCTTCCTTCAGATCATTTTTTCATCACTGTACGGCAGCTCTACCGTTAGCCTCTATTATTCCTATCATTTTATATATAAACTGATTATAGCAAATAGTTCACGCTATGACAATCGTTAGTTTCTCCACTGATAAGGGTAATAAAAAATAGGAAATTTGTACTATTTCTCGCTGTTTTGTCGATAAATTAGCTTCTTAAGTTATTGACTTTTTTCGCTACAACTGACAAAATCATATATCATAGCAACAAAGAAATAAGGTTGCCATGAAATCTTCCAAGACAGGAGAGGGGAATCTCTATGATGTACATGCATTACTGCAAACCCTGCCATCGTGTCCATATGCTGAATGGACATAAACTAAACTGCCCAAAATGCAGTGGACCCATTACAGAACTTCGTATTCCCTATATGGAATATGTAAGTATGGATATGAGTGAGCGTGAAGCTTTTAAATCTCGATGTGCTGATGAAGAACAGCTGCAGGAGCTCAGTACTACATACAGAATGTACAAATACAGTAAATGGTATAAAAAACAGCAGGCTTTAGCGACAGCTTCTGAAACCATCAGTGAATAGGTCTGCCTGCTTCTTCCGGTAGAAATACCATCCGGTATCTACCTCTATTCAGTCATACTAACCCACAGTAAAGGAGAGACTGTTAGTACATCGAATAATTAATCACTGATACATTGGCTGAAGCGTGGTTTTCAGCGTGCATAGCAAAAAATACAGACGTAGTAGAACTACGCTGGGGATTTTTGCAGTGTGCTATGGAAAGCATAGACCAGCCAAGGAAGCAGTGAATTACTATTCGATGTACTATTTTATGCTGTCTTGCAGCTAACTTTGCTCATTCTTAAACGCTCCGTTCATTTTCTGTGTCATCTCCTGCCTATGACATAGCACATGGCTGAACTGTTACCATAAAAAATAAGAATATGTTGACACACTGGATTTTTTCTATCAATAATAGTACAATATATTCTTTGAAACCCAGATAGGACATGGAGGTAACGAATACATGAAAAAAGAAGACAACCGAGAAGAAACCCGAAAATCATTTCGTCTAAACTGGCATCTTATCCTGCTGGCTGCTATTGTTATTATTGCCGGCACAGCTGCTATTAAGCTAATCATTTGGAATATAGGTACCCAGTCTGACTATGATCCCAATAACCTGGCAGAAGGCTTCGATGTGGAAGCTTTGGATACGATTATTCCTTTAAGTCAGTCCAAGCTGGAAGGACATATTGATGACGGTGTCACTACCATACTCTGCCTGGGCAACAATACACTGACCGATGGAACAGGAAGTAACAGCTTTACTGCCTATCTGACTGAAAGTACAGGAGCTACCGTATATAATGGAGGTTTTCCTGACTCTACCATCGGTGCCAAATTTTCTGTTTATAATGAATCCTACCTCAGAGACAATTTTAACCTGCCTTATGTGGCAGAAAGTATCACCAGTGGAGATTTTTCCCGTTTAGAGACTGCTGTCTCTCAGGAGGAAAATCCCCAATACAGGGAGACCTTGGAAACGCTAAAGGCTATCGACTACAGCAAGGTGGATGTAATCGCCATTGTCTATGATGCCGCAGACTATCTGTCTCTGATCCCCTGTGAC
>JAFXJR010000002.1 GCA_017532145.1 Lachnospiraceae bacterium
TGCTTTAACATAAACCGTTTAATAAAAGCAAATACTTTATAATAGATGCTTCGTTTAGAAAAGCTTCCCATCTCTAAAGCCACATCAGGCCAAATATCTCTTACATCATAAATCAGTTTTGCCCGCTTCCACCGGGCAATTGCCCAACCTGCCATATTAATTAAAGGAGGCGGACAGGTAGTCAGTACCACATCCACCTTACCCAACCTGCCGGCCTCCTTCATGGAACAGAGAGCAAAACTACATCCATTTAACAGCCGGTACAAGCTGGTCTTTTTTTTTAAAGGAGAAGTTTTGCAATAAATCACACCCTCTACCCGCTCATCAACCTCTGTATCAGGTGCCAGTATCACTACCTTATGTCCTTTTTTTTCCCATGCTTCCTTGAACGCTCTCATCCGCTTTGTACAGGGATTGTCGATAATATAGGGATCACCCATATGTAGTAAAATACGCATTTCAGTTAAACCTCAATCTTTTTTTTCGCTCTTACCAACTGTTCCTTGGATTTTAACTTAATCTTTTCACTCTTTTCCGCTTCAAACCCTTCTGTACTTTCTGGGGTAAAAATGGTTTTCACCGTTAAAAGTATCAGCTTTAAATCCAGAACCAGAGACTGATTCTCAATATACAGTAAATCCAGACGAAGCTTATCATAGGCTGAAGTATTATATTTACCATAAATTTGTGCATAGCCTGTAATACCACCCAAGACCCTCATACGGTAAGCAAATTCAGGAACCTCATCCACATACTGCTTCACATGCTCCACCCGTTCTGGTCGAGGTCCCACAATACTCATATCCCCCTTCAGCACATTAATAAACTGGGGAACCTCATCCAATCGTACCTTACGGATAAAGGCTCCAATCCTGGTAATTCTGCTGTCTCCATTCATACAGGGCGTAACTCCATTTTTTTCTGCATCTACCACCATACTTCTGAATTTTAATATTTCAAATACCCGGGCATCCTTTGTACATCTCTTTTGTCTGTAGAATACCGGTCCTCCATCCTCCAACCGAATCAACAGGGCAGTAATTAAAAGTACAGGAGATAACAAAATCAGTAGAAATACAGAAAAAAACACATCCAAAATACGTTTTAAACAAAAATTCCTGCGATTATTATACCTGTAATTATACTTAACCAAGGGGGTATCCAACAGATACTTCTGCTCACATCCCTGTAGCATAATATCCTCTACTGTAGGAGAAATATAAAAGCCCTTCTTTTCTTCTGCCAGATGGGCAATATATTTTCCCCTCAGGTGACTGGATACTTCATAGAGAATAGCTACCTCATACTTTTGGCTCTTTATCTTAAAATCATCCATTTTTTCCTTTTCGCATTCTAAGGCTTCAATGGCAAAAAGATGGGCATATTTATTTAATAGCCGTTCCTTAAACCGTCCCGCTTCCTGGGACTCCACATTCTTCCCATAAATCAGAATCGTTTTCTTTGGCGGAATATGCCGGACAAAATACTGTTTAGTTAATGCAACAATAAAAATTGTACCGATTATCTGAACCAATACAGTGACAAGTCCCGGAACAATATTTACATATACATTGTAAACTAAACAACATTCTGCATACATAATCAAATCGGCAATCCCAAAAGAAAGAAGCTGGGAAAAGACGGTCTCTCCAATCTCTGAGGAAGCAATCCTGTATGCCCGGTATAAATTACATAAAGAAGTATAGATAAAAATATATACAATAACAGAAACTATTCCGCCCGCAATCCGGAAGGTGTCAAAGGTATAATTATTATAAAAAGCAAACCATACCGCAACAAACAGCCCGATATTCCATAGATTCAATATAGATTTTGCAATATTTGTTACTCTTTTGTTTTCCAATTTTGCTCCTTTTTCTCAAACCAGTACATCGAAAATTCATCACTGATACATTAGCTGAGGCGTGGATAACAGGATATTGTTTCAAAACTGACCTGTTTTGGGTGCCTTTACCCCGGTATTTGACCGGGAACCATCCACTGCCAACACAGCAACCGTAGAAAAGTTGGTAAAGGTACAGTTAATTGTTAAATTTTTGCCAATATATCCTTGTCCTACTATTTTCCAGGTATCTCCTGCCCTACAGATAACCACCACATAGGTACCAGCCTTTATATTTTCTACAGTAATAGGAACAATCAGACTGGTCTCTCCTGTAGGCATATTCATATCCAAGTCAAAGGCTGCTACCAATCTGGCTGAGGTATCAATCCCCATACCAGACAGACTACCAGGATTACCCACAATATTTTGCACTTCTGCAAATGTTCCTGCTGGTAAATCTGATATTCTGGCATCTGCTACTGCTACTGATACATTCTTTCCTGCATCTCTTGCTGTCGCACTGGGACTGGGTGCTGCCATAACAGGTACTATCATCATAATTGCCAAAATACATACCCCTAAAATCCCATAAAGCTTTTTCATGAAAACCCCTCCTTTTCTTTATCCAAGCAGCTATTTGTCATCTGTCCACTGCCTGCTTACTCTACTTTTTCATAAAATAACTTCACTACCAACTGTTTAATTGCCCTATCGTCTGCATAAAATTCCTCATTGACTCCCATTACAGACTCACCTGGAATAGAAAGCATATGGTCTCCGGAAAAATGATAGTTCAGCAGACTGCCACTCAAGTATGCCACCTCCTCTACCGTCAGGCTGGTCACTAAATGCTTTCCCAATTCACCCAATAGACTCAATGCAAAGGTAATATCCTCACTCACCCTTTGCTTCAGCTTATCCACATACAGCCCCAAATACTGCTTCTGTCGCTGGATACGACGAATATTGCTTCCTGTTTCCTTAACCTCAATTTCTCTCTGACGTATATAATACAGGGCATCTTCTCCGGATAATAAAACCTTTTCTCCCTTTTTCCAGTTCTTTTTATCATCCGTCATATCATCCAGTATAGTTACCTCCACCCCTCCTACCGCATCATTTAATGTAGGGATGGATTTCATATCCATTGCCACATAACCATGAATAGGAATCCCAAAAAACAGAGTAGAAACTGCTTTCTCCATTAATTCACAGCTTTTTTCTCTGCCATTGCCATAGGCATATTGCAAAGTAATCTGACCTTTTTCTTCCCCCAGATAGATACCATCCCTATCATAGACTTCAACATTTATCATGGTATCTCTATTAATCGTTACCATATCCACTTCCTTCTTTTGTGGATTGACAATTAGCAGCATAAGCACATCAGCCTGTCCTGCCTCACCTGGAATTTTCTCTTGAATAATTCCACTTCGTGAATCTATACCCATACATAAAAAGGTCAGAATTTCCTCATTGTATTGGTAGACCTCTCCCTCTACCAGTATCTGTCCCTCCTGTAACTCCAATACCTTATTTTTCTCCGGTAAAACAGGGTCATTCAGTTGGAGAGTCAACTCTACATTTCCGGTTTCCCTTGCCCGCTGATTTAAACTGCTTCTTCCCCTGTACTGTAAAAAGAAATAACCTGCACACGCCAGCATCACCAGAAGACAGCAGACCAGACCTGCCATAATCAATCCTCTGAAAAAGCGTCGGTAATGCCGCCTTTTTTTTGTATTTCTCTCTGCTCTGCAATCTGAACATTTACAGGAAACCGGCTTCTGCTCTTTCATCATTTATTCCTCTGTATGTAGAACTGCCTGCACCAGAAGACGCTTATCAGGCTGTCCATTAAGACAAGTTACTAAGGTAATAATCTTATCCTCTGCAGTTACGGTTATATCCTGACGAAGATTTGCATTCATATCTCTCATCTCCTGTACCATTTCCAGATAGCTGGCATAGACTGCTTCATCTGCAAAATTAAAGCTGTAATGCAGATGTCTGTCGTCATAGATATAAGAGGCAAAAATTCTATATTCCAGTTCTTTCTGGGGCATATAGATAAAAATTTGGTCGTTTTCTTCCAGAAAAGAAGCATCTTTATATTTATGCAAATCTGAAAACATGGTTCCATTTTTCATATTATGACCATAAATAATCGTATGATTATCTGTAAAATCCTTGCTGTTCATCGTCTCTGTATAGATACATCCGGGATATCCATAAGAACCATCAATATTATAATTCAGATAGTATGTATTGTCTGTGGCATGCTGCAGGATGGGATAGTCTATTACCGTACCCGGAATATAAATCCAGGCATATACATCAGGATTTACCTTCCACATTCCTTCAAAGTCTATCGGACTGATATAAGCAGACTGTTGAACCTCCTCTGCCTCTTCCTTTGATGTATTTTCTTCTATTATCTCTTCTTTTTGCAACAGTCTGTGCTGGGCATACAGGATTTCCATATCCTCCTGAGTCATCACCGGTCTGGCTGCACGCTGCTCCTGTCTGACCTCTTCCTTCTCAGACCTGCCTTTTAACAGGCTAAAGCCTGTTACACCGGCTCCCACGATGCACAGGCTGATACTATATACAATTACCTTATGTAAAAACCTATTCTTCTTCATTTCCTGTCCTCAGCTTTAAACTGGTGGAAGTCTTTACCAGATTTCCTGCCTTATCTCTGGCTCCATAGGTAATCAGTACTGTTCCCTTTTCTTCATCAGTGACGATTTTCTCTATCACCAGTGAGCTGCTCACATCACCATCTTCCTGGTCAGTTGCCGTAACTCCTTGCAGTAATTCTTCCTCCGACATTCCCTCCTGATAAACCAAATCTGCATTTTCTATCAGAATCTGTGGAGCATTTCTGTCCCGTTCCAGATAAAAGAACCCCAATACCCCCACCAATACCACATCCAATATGCCCAAAAATATTCCCAGTTGTTTCGACTTCATGAATCCTGCCACTTATCTCCTTTTTAATTCCCATAATCCTTACCATAGTATTTACCATAATACATACCATAATAGCTCTTACGATTGATATTTACCTTATTCAATACACAGCCTATCACCCGGCACTCTGCCTTTTCCAGCTGATCCTTGATTTTCTGTGCAAACTTATAGCTGATTTCATTGCTGGCAATTACAATCAGTGAACCATCACACTGCTTGGCTACAATGGCACTGTCGATAACGCTTCCCAAGGGAGGTGTATCAATAATAACATAATCAAAAAAGTCCCTAAGCATATCAATCATCACCCGAAAATACTTCCCGCCCAACAACTCACTGGGATTTGGGGGAACCGGTCCTGCAAATACCATAAACAGATTGGGAATATTGGTATAACAGTACACATCCTGAAAGGACTTTTGCCCGCTTAAAAAATGGCTTAGTCCATAACGGGTATTTCCCGTCTTAATTCGTCCCATTCTTACCGACTTTCTTAAGTCAGCATCTACCAGTATCACTCGCTTTCCACTCTCTGCAATAGACTTGGCCAGATTCATGGATACGCTGGACTTTCCCTCATTAGGAGTACAACTGGTGACAGCAATAACCTTTACATCATCTCCTGCAAACTCCAGATTGGCACGGAGGGTTTTATAAGCCTCCTTAAAGCGGAAATCCAGCACCTTGTCCTCTTTAATGACGACCATCTGCTTTTTTTCCTCCAAATCCTTTGCCACACTCTTTTCTATATCTGTTTTGGTATCCTTCCTTAACTTATCTTCCATGCAATCATCTCTACTTTACTTTTTCTTGCTCTGTGTATTAGATGGTATCAGTGCCAGTGTACTAAGTCCTAGGTATTTTTCCACATCGTCACTGGTTTTAATCGTATCATCCAGAAAATAAATCAACAGAATGACGGCTATCACCAATAAGGCTCCCAGACTTCCGCCTGCCAACACCCACTTAGCCACGCTGGGTCCTGCCTTCTGTGTGGGAAGATTGGCTGTCTCTGCCACATTTACTGCCTCTATATCCATTACATTCTTAATATGCACTGCTGCATTTTCCCTGATACTATTAGCAATATTCATAGCCAGCACCGGGTCTCTGTCTGATACGGTAATGGACAGGATTCGGGTATCTGTGGGAGTAGCTACCGACACCTTTCCCAGCATATCCTCATAGGCCATACCACTTAGCCCCAGCTCCTCAATCACCTTTTCCAGTACCAGCCGTCCGGTAATCAGCTGTGCATAGTCCTTCGTCAGCTGAGTACCCAACTGTACGTCAGAATAGGTCAGTGTATTTTCATCCTGTCTATTCAAAATATAAATTTTGGTTGTGGAATCATAAGACGGCTTAATCAAAAAAGCACTGAGACCAAATGCTATGGAAGCCGTCAGGATCCCTACCAAAATAATAAGCCAAAGCTTACTGAGTAGGAGCAGAAATATCTCCCGCAGGTCAATTTCCAGTTCTTCTGACTGGTTATTATTCGTTTCCACCATTTTTTGTTTTCCTATAATTTTATTTTATACTTTTCCAAAGGTTACTGAGCAAAAAGCACCGATAGCTGAAATTAATCAATGGGCTGATTTTGAATCACTGCCTGGGGATTTTCAAACAGTATCTTTTCTGCCTTTTCTCTTCCCAGCTTCTTATACAGATAAGCAGCACTTTTTTGAAGTCTGGGACTTCTGCCCATACTGCCATGGGCATCTGTTGCCAGAAAATCCACTAAGTCCTGCTTTACCATGTATTTTCCTCTCTGTGACATCTCATCCATAAAGCTTCCCAAAAGAGTTTCTCCATTTACCTGAAGCAATGCTCCATGCTCTTTAATTCGATGCAACCGCTTTCTTTCCTGAAAAAAGCAGTCATAACGCTCCGCATGGGCAATAATCGGCAGATAATCATAGCTCATCAGCTTGATAATTCCGTCTCTCAAATAGGTATATTCCACCGGCGGATCAAATTCCACCAGGACATAACGGCTGCCCGCCAAAGTCAATACCCCACCTGCTTCCAGTAAATCAGGAATCCCGGTTCGATAAAAAATTTCATTACCTGCATAGAGCTTTATGGGAATTGCCCATTCCTCAAGCTTCTCCTGAACCTGTGCCAACACCCTTGCTATCTTCTCAGGAGAGGCATGCCGGTGAGGAGAAAAAAAATGAGGTGTAGCGATGATTTCCCGGATTCCCTCACTGCAGGCAATCTTCAGCATCTCCTGTGTTTCCTCCATATCACTGGCTCCGTCGTCTATTCCCGGGAGGATATGACTGTGTACATCAATAAATCCTTCCATTCTTCCCTTCCTCATTGGCATTATTTGTCATATTTTAATATATTTTATGACTTTTTAATACGGTTTATTTTAAAATAAAATCGTAGTTATGTCAATGAGTTAATGTAAAAGTGTTGTCATCAACAGTTCATCCCCTGCCATTCGCAAAAGCCTATACAATGCTTTTGTGCTGCTGTACAGCTAACTTTGCTCATTGTAAATTATCCAGCATACCTAAAATTTCACCTGCATATTCCGGATGCTCCTGAGCCAGCTCACGAATTTCCTTTTCTGCCCCATCTGCTACCACTTCTCTGTTATAATCCATACGCCTGCGCAGAGATTGTCTTCTGGTAATCAGATGATGACGAATTTCTACCATTTCTTTACTATCAAGAAGGGCCGCAGCCTGATGCAGCCAGATAGCCGGATCCTTTAACTGATAACACTTCAACAGGCTGAGGAACTCCTGCTGATACTCCTCCAGCTCCAGTTCAGCCTCTCTATATATCCGTCTTTCCTCCTTTTCTTCCTCATACTTCTTCCATAGATTCTTAAATTCTCTTCCACTTTTCACCTGATATTTCATATAAAGATAATCCAATAGATTGGTATTGTTTACAAATCGAATCTTTACCCGATTCTGAAGCATAATAATCCGGTTAATCCCCTTTTCTACCTGTCTCAATTCCTTCACTGCACTCATATATTTAAAATAGCGAACTGCAGCTACCAGACCCACTAAGGCTGTAGCACATAAAAATCCCAACTGTACATCCATGCCCAGTACCATCCGGAGGGTAAACAAAATCACATAGCAGGCAATCAAAAATACAGTACCTACAATGACAATCCCTCTGGAATCTGCAATCACGCCTTTCAGTTCATTCTTCCGATAAAAATAGGCATGCTTTTCTCCCTCCAGTCGGGACATATCCTGACGGATACGGCCTTGATATTCCTCAGCCTCCTCCAGCTTGCGGCAGCCCTCTACTGCCTCCGTCCCCATACGGTCCATTCGATGAAAATCTGCATCACTCATTCGATGCTTCTTTTCCAAATAGTTCCCTCTTTTTTGCTCCAAATCCAGGATTTTCTGTGCCCCGGTCATCAGCACTGCCATTTCTTCCTCCGGCAAAGCCTCGATTTCCTCCATATCCTTTAAATAAGCCGTTACGGTAGCATACTCCACCCGCAGTCTTTCCAATTCCTCGGATGCCTCTACCATCTGCTCCAGTCGTCCCTGTACAAAGCCTCTGCGTTCCCCCTCATCGTGGACATCCAACAGTCTTCCCCTGCTTTGTATCTCACTCCAGCTAACGTCATCCAGATCTTCTTCCAGATAGACATCTTCCTCCCGGCTTCTGCCTAATATCCTGTCTTTCCATTCTCCTAATTTGGATAACACTCCCATCTTAAAAAGTCCCATACTCACCTCTGCTATTCTGCTGTTATTTCACGATAGTGTTCCTTTAAGCTACTAACCAGTTTTTGGACTTCATCATAATACGACACAGGATTTGGCTCCTCTCTGCATACACTCAGCGTAAAAAGCATCCTGTTCTCTCTGGTACCCTCAAACTCCTTCCACATCTGTTCCATCAGCTTTTCTACTTTCAGCGGTAATTCACAGTCCTTCACCTGGTCTGCCACAAAATCCACATATTCCATCTCCTCCAGAGCCAGCCGCTTGGTTACCAGCCAGGCTATGCCGGAATCCTCCATTCCTCCCAGCTCAAATGCCTGGCGAAAGCTCTCTGCTGCACGCTCAAAATAAAATAGACAGGCAAAAGCCATTCCCCGGTTATGCAACACGCCAACTTTTAACTTTTCCTCATCTTCCGGCAGTTCCCGGAGCAGACTGTCATAGATTTTCAATGCAGGACTATAGTGCCTATGCACAACCAAATGATCTGCCTCTGCCTTCCGTTTTCCATACCAATTCAAATCCATTCCCTGCTCCAGAATAGAAATGGTCTCCTGTACCTGCTCCCTGCTGCCATAGCCGATATATTCCAAAATCATCCTGGCATAGCTGCTGAGAGTGTCTCCCCTCTTTCTTATCTTTTTCAGGTCTTGGGCCAGCTCCCTTAGCTCACATTCCTGCTCCAGCCAATCCTCCAGCTGCTTATCCATAAGCTCCGGTCCGATTAAATATGCGTTTCCTATAACACAATAACACAATTCTTCTACAGAATAAACACTTATCTTTGCCCTTTCTACAAAAAATGGATTTTCTGCCTGTTTACCTGCACAAAGTAATACCCTGCCCACTGTCTGCTCCTTTCATCCTATATCAAAGACTTCTGTCCATTCTTTTCCAGAAGCCGGATACAGTTCTCCAAACCCCAAATCCCAAACCCGGCATACTAACTGCTCAGAACCTTGCATCCTGACCTGCATTCTAAGTCTGGTCATCCAATCCGGTCTTTCCTCCAAGTCATCCAGCCGCAGAGAAACCTCCCGAAAGTTATTTCCATCCAATGAAGTCAGTCTCAGGGTAAGGGTATTGCCTTGTTCCAGAAGAAACTCAAACTCCTGCATAGCCTCAAACCAGTTTTTTCCTGCTTCCAAAATAGGGAAGACTACCTCTTCTCTGTGATGAAGTACCTGCATACTGATTTGTGTTCTCAGCTTATCCTGGTCCAGAAAATACCAGTTTGGTTCCTGTCTCTCCAGTAGTAGCTTTTCCCGGATGCCCTGACAGGCACCAAGACTATAAAGATTGTTTCCCTGAAAGACTCTCCGTCCCCGACAAAGAAATCGCCGGGACTGATCCATCCAACCATCTCTATACCCGTCTCCTACCAGATAGACACTGGAAATCACCTTATTGCTGCACCTTTTTGTTACAATATCCAGAAAACACTGATCCAGTTCCTCTCTCTTCCCTCCCCTTCTATCCAGTTCCTTATATTCTGCTTCATCAATAAAGACTACCTTTGGTACACTTCTTCCATTGCAGCTTAATTCATAGACCTTGAGCCTGTGATTGTCATAGTCACACAGTAAAACCTGCGTATTCCAAAGCTCCTCCGGCTGACAGGACATATAGTAATAAAAGCTCTCCACATGACTCTGGAAAAAAATCCGCTCCGGTACCAGTGGTAAATCTGCACATAGCAGCTTCATCACCTCCCTCATCCTTGTATCCAGCTCATCCAGAGTAAACATAATCCCTCCCCACTGTTTTTGAGGAAATACCTCCTCCAGCAAAGAAAGACTCATTTTGACAAAAAGGGTAAGCAAAGTCACCGGATCAAAGCTTTCCCCATCCAGTCTGACCGTCCTTCCCCGCCTGACCAAATCCATTAAACGCTCTATCCGAAAGCCTGCTGCATCTTCTCCTATCTGGAGAGCTTCTGTACCAAAAAGCCATTGATTAACTCCTTTTTTTTTCCATAATACGAGAGGAATATTATATCGCTCTGTTCCATCAGCCACTGTAAGAGTCTGTATTTCACTGTCCTTACTTATTCCATAGCTTATCTGAACATAATCTTCCCTTAGGTCATATCCTATCATAACCTTTCTGCTTTCTTTTTTTCCACCTCCCAGCCTCCTATCCAGCCACATCCTTTCATCCTCCCATACTCTATCACTAATACTTTCTCTTCTACCATTTTACTCATTACCACTACATTTTCCTACGGTCAGCACAGCAAGTATGCAGACCTACTGAATAGTTACCTTTATTTCAGTGAAAACAGAGAAGAAATAATATATTCCTTTTGATAATAGTCCTGCAGCAGTTCATCTACCATTCGATAATCCATAAGCATCAACCCTTCCTCCATACCATTGAGCATGGCAAAACGTCCTTCCTTTGCCGTTCCTCCCGGACTGACCGTACTTTTTCGAGTAATCACTTCCTCTCCATTCTGCTGTTCGGTAATATAATATTGCAGTCTTTCTCCCAAAAACAAAACAAACGCTTTTGCATAGATACCTTCATACATCTCTATCATTTCTTCTGACAGGAAGGATAAATCCTTATCTCTTTCTTCTTCTATCACATAGTAAATCATCGGATGGCTTCCCGGTTGACCTTTATATTCTACCACCGTCTTATCCAGAATCTGCTCCATCGCAGGAATTACTTTACCATATTCCTTAAAAAAGCCAAAATAGACACCTTCCTCCAGCAGCTCCTCCAAAAATTGGCAGGCTATTACTTTGACACCGGAGGTAAGCTCTTCCTGTCTAAAGGCAAAATACTTTAAAAAAGCCAGCTTACAGGAGCGGTCTACAGGAACATCCTTTTCCCTTAGCCTGATAATCTCCATAAAAATAAACCCTTCCAAAA
Organism: Lachnospiraceae bacterium; assembly: GCA_017532145.1. Lineage (GTDB taxonomy): Bacteria > Bacillota > Clostridia > Lachnospirales > Lachnospiraceae > Kineothrix. The sequence continues at coordinate 11,416 of JAFXJR010000002.1, forward strand.
ATTCCTCTCCGGCAAAATAGTGATGACAGCACCGGGATACAAACTTTTGTTCTATCTGACTTTTGGCACCTCCTGCTACATATGACTTTAAGACTATCTCCCATCCATGAAGAAAGGTATCTGAAAAAAGCATCTGCTGCAGCATCCGTTCACAAAGATTATAGGTATCTACCTCAAAGGAGTCTGCTGCCCTTCGCAATGCTTCCAGCTGTTCTATAGTTCCCTGAAAAAACTCCACCAGATAGGTTAACAAATTTTCATCATACTTTCCTTTTTCAAAGGTATAATGAATAATCTGTGTCATTCCCCTATCCTCAATCAGACCATCCCTATCCACCAGACGGCTGCAAAGCCGCATTAAGGTCTTAGGTTCTACTCCCTGCAGTCCCCACTGCTTTATCCAGGATAATGCCTTATCGTACCTATCCCTTATGACCAGAAAATGAATAACCTCTCCCCGTCCTTCAGTAGTCATCCCCTCTGGCTTTAACTGATCTAGATATTCATCCAGCTCCTTGAGCTGATCCTTTTCATCATAATAATGGAGCAGCTTTATCCCCACCTCCATCCTTTTTTTCAGTTCCATCCAGGATAAGGTAGAAATATGGTGAAAACGCTCCACCTTTTCCTCTGTTACCTCCACAAAATCCTTGCCATTTTCACAAAGATACAAATCCAATCCAGGATGCCTTTTTACATAGCAGCTAATAAGAGATACCCACTTTTCTGGTCTTAACAGTGTCTCTATTCGATATGGTACACTTACTGTATATCGGTTTTCTTCCGAATCCTCCAATAGAATCTTATAGTCTCTACTATAGAGCGGTACCCAGGCTCTGCCCTCACTAACTGGATAGGAATACTCCTCCCTGCTGACAAAATATCGCACAATTACCCGACAAATCTCCCGATTTTCTATATGTATCACCTGGGTAAACAGTAAGGGAATCAACTCTCTGGCCAGGTCTTCATCCAATACTGCCGGAGAAAGAATATCTTTGTACAAACAGGCTAAGTGTTTATTAATCCTTCCTTTGTGAATCTGTTCCCGTACAAAATTCTCTATTTGATTATAAAACATCACATAGTATTCCGGATGCTCTTCCCTCTTTTGACAGACATAGGCATAGAGCATGGCACTTTTTTTATAATCTAATCCGCTGTGACCGGAAAAATACATCAAAACCGTTCGGGGGATCTCCCCTTCATAATCCTCCGGCAGTGACATCATATAATATTCGTACAGCTGCAGAATCCTAAGTTCTTCATCCACTCCCAGACTATACCAATAAAAGCTGTTTTCATCCGTCCGATTTCCCTTAATCAAAAGGCTGCAAAGTACATGTAGAGTCTCACTGTCAGGAGAAACCTCATAACATTCCTGCAAAATAAAAAATACCCGGTCTGAATAGCATTTTAATTTCTGAAATTGGATACGAATCTGAGGAATTATCTCCTCAGAAATCAGCTTCCTTCTAGCTACATAATCCAGAGTAAACAGCTCAAAGCTGCCCGGTCTGACCAACAGGGCAGGATTTCTTTCCAACAGTCTCCAGGCTTCAATATAGAGAACAGGACTGATACAGCCCCACTGAAATTGTTCCTCTAATAACAGCCAGCGGCTGGATGCACTGCGGCTATACTCTTCCGACAGATGAAGAAGCAGCCAGGCAATTCTCCAGTTGCCCCTATTTTCATCATAAATCTCCTCTATTTTAGCCGTTACCTCCTCTACATAGGCTTCCTCCTGACGGCAGAGCGTGGTTAAATAAAGATAATAACACCAAAGCTCCGTTCTGCAATCCTCCAGTTCTTTTTCCAGCTGCTCCAGCTGCCACTTTGCCTCCCGCTGATGCTCCTGCGTAATCAGCAAATGGCATTGAAATAGTCTAGAGGACAGGTCCCGATTATCTAAAGCAGACAAACGTTCTACTAAACGTTCTGTTTCTGCCAGCCAGGTCTTGGAAGGCAGCTCTCTTCCTCTAAACTGGCAATATTGTTCCACCAACTGAATCACAAGTTCCTTTTTTTCCTGCCTTATATTTGGAGGATGAATCCTTTTTCCGTCACTGCTGGCTGTTACTAATACCTGAAACTCCATATGGGGACTAACGATATGGATGCTTCCCAGATTCCTTCCTGCATGCAGACGGTCTGCATCCGTATAGAATACCAGACTGCAGGTATCGCCTGAAAAGTCATCCTCTGTTATCGTCTCCTGTGCTGCCTTTAAAAAGTCTCCCTCTGTTTCTATCCTAAGCAGAGTATAGCCCCAGCCACTTTTGTGAATGGTAAGCTCATGTTCCTCCACACCTTTTACTTCGTCTAACAGAAACTCCGTTTCCTCCACGGTAAAAAGCACCGGTTGTTTTTTCTTAATATCCAATAAAAATTCTTCTACATTCTGGCCATTACCAACTACTGCTGACAGCCCTTGATAGACAGTGCTATACTGCTGCTCCACTCCTCGTTCAAAAATCTGTCCAAATTCCTTGGTGTAGAAAACCCTGACAGCTTCCTCCCAGTTTGCCCTGGCCAGATTGGTAAAATGAAACATATTTCTGACACCACCTATACTGGAAGCTGCTTCTGCCCCTCTGATTGTTATCTGATAAGGCAGCTCATATTCTCCACAGTTGGAAATAATGACAAATTTTCCCTTCAGTACCTCCTGCTCCTCCATTCCTTCCGCAGATATACAGTAAGTAATCTCTGCCCTGCTGCCTGAAAACTGTCCTGTCAGGCAGACCATTCTGGGAGCAGAGGAAAAAACGTATCCCTCTGCAGTAAATCCTTCTGAAGCACTTAGAATAAAACTTCCTTGAAAATTCTCATTTTTTTGCAGGAAAATCTCCAGATTAGTTACAGAAAGCTGCAGTCTGTCATTCATCATTTTCTCCACCTCGTCCCCCAATAAATCCCTTTAGTTAATATTCACAAGTAACAAATTTCAACTTCATTCAATTTTGCTACTTGCTCATAACCGAATAAGCACATGTAGTTATTCGGTTAAATTATACCATTATTCAACTGATTTCTGCAAGTTCACCTATGGGAGTGGTATTGGAAGTTGATTCCTGCAGTTACTGTTCACGCATAGGCTTGGCATTTATTGTCAAGCTGTACGCTCAAAATAAAACGGTTACCGGACGCAGGGAAGCAGTGAACAGTAACCTTCTAAGACGATTTATCCCTATATTCTTGTTTAGATAAATCATAAATTTGATCACAGATTTTTGTTGCTAGTGCCAGATTATGAGTAATTACGATAATCCCCATGGAACGATTTTTTGCTTCCTCCAGAATTTTATTCCAAATCTGAGCCTGGGTAATCACATCCAGCATGGTACTGATTTCGTCACAAATTAAAAAAGATGCTCCACTCAATAACGCTCTGGCTACACAGAAGCGCTGTAATTCTCCTGCTGACAGTTCTCCTGGAAAACGATTCAGCCATTCCCGTTGGATACCAAAGGCAGGGAAAATCTCCTCCTGCATCTGACCGCCATCTTCCAGTACCTGTCGCAAGCGCCAACGGGGATTAATGGCTTTTTCCGGATGCTGATAAATCAACTGTACCGGACAAATTCCCTTTTGGGGAAGGGGTCTGCCATCCAGTATAACCTCCCCCTCTGTTGGTTGAAGATAGCCCGATAAAAGCAGAGCCAGTGTAGTCTTCCCATAGCCGCTGGGAGCCACTAAAGCCAGACGACTGCCGGTTTCCACACTTAAATTGCAATTGTTCAATATCCAGGGTTGCTTTCTGTGATAACGAAAGCTAAGCTTTCTTGCTTCAAGTCGCATAAAAACACCTCACCTCCCCACCACGAACAGAACGTATGGCTGGCTTTTGTTCTTTACATTCTTTCGTTGCCTGAGAACATCTGGGAGCAAACAGACAGCCTTTAGGTAAAGCACCAGCATAAGGCTGAAAGCCTTCTATAGGCTGAAAACCATTTTGAGGCAAAGCCTGCCATAACGCTTTACTATAAGGATGCCTTAGCGCAGCAGGTCCCATACGAAACTCAGAGGCTGAAGCAATTTCTACCGTAGTTCCTGCATAAAATACGGCTATTTTATCCGCAAAAGCCAAAGCTAAATCAATGTCGTGGGTAATGAGAATAACTGCCCTGCCCTGGTCTGCCATCTCACGAAACAGCTTCAATGCCTCCAGAGCCTGCTCCAGACTCATTCCAGGAGTAGGCTCGTCTGCAATCACCAGTTGGGCATCCGTCAACATAGCCGTAGAAACCAGTACACGACGAGCCATCCCTCCGGAAAGCTGGAAGGGATATAGGTTTTCTGTTTCCTTTGGCAAATTCAGTCTCTGAAATAAGGCTCTGCGTTTTTGTGTAGGATAAGGCTTTCTATGCCCATCTGCCTGTTTTCCCACCTTCATCAATGGGTCCAGATAGGTAAGGGATTGGGGAATCCACGCAATTTCCTTTCCCCGTAGTCTGGTCTGCTGAACCGAATCTAATTCTTTTCCTCGATAATACAGATGTCCACGTACTACTGCATTTCCTGGAAGAAGTCCCAGAATAGCAGAAGCCAACAGACTTTTTCCTGAACCGGAGGAACCTGCTACTGCCACAATTTCTCCGGGATATACCGTTAATTGTAAATCAGAAATAACCTGCAGCTGGTCTTGGGTCAGTATGCCATTATACATCCAAAAGGCTACAGATAAATTATGAATCTCTAACAAGGTTTTCTTTTTTGCTTCCATAAATAGTCTCCTAAGCTATAGCCAAAAAATATCCTGTTCTAGCTGCTGCCGATCTATTCCTGTACACTATATGGATCCAATATCCTGTGCAGATAATCGGCCAGACGCTCCAACCCCCAGACGATACCCACCAATACGAGTCCCGGCAACACGGCCATCCACCACATACCTGCTGAAAGATAGCGAATACTCTCAGATAAAATAATACCGATGGACGGCTGCTCAGGCGGTAATCCATAGCCTAAAAAGGAAATAGAAGCTTCATGCAGAATCACATGGGGAAACATCAGAACCAGCCCCACAAAAAACTGAGGAATTAAATGAGGGAAGAGATGGTGAATCAAAATCCAGCCCCCTGACTTGCCCAGTCTTCTGGATACTGCTACATACTGCTGACAACGCAGCTGCAGAACCTCTCCCCGAATAAGTCTGGCCAGACTGCACCAATGGGTAGCTGCAATCCCCACAAGAAGACCTTTTACCCCTCTGCCCAAGGCAAAAGAAATCAAAAGGATAAAAACCGTATGGGGAACTCCCATAACCAGGTCTATCCACCATCCAACCACCGCATCCACCCGCTTAGATCCCACTGCTGTAGCCATACCTACCAAGGCAGCAATCAATGCACTAATCAGGGAGGCTACTATGCCCACCGTTATACTAACGGACAAACCCTTTATGGTTCGCAGCAACAGATTTCGCCCCAAAGCATCAGTGCCAAAGGGATATTTCCAGGAAGGAGGCTGATGAGCATTCTGAAAACCGGACATCATTGCCTCCTCAGAAATCAGAAGGCCAAAGGTATACACCGCAATCAACATACCCATCATACAAAGAGCAAAAGCAACTGCCTTTGTTCGCTGATTGATTCCTTTCACCTGCTCACCTCCCCGGTATAACTGCCAATCTGGGGATTCACTACCTCATATAAAAGATTGGCAATCATATTACCGATACAGACAAACAGGGTGGAAAACAGGGTAATTCCCAACAACAATGGCACATCAGAATTTAGCCCTGCTGCCGATACTGCCGACCCCAATCCGGGATAAGAAAATATATTTTCTGTCAGCACAGAACCTCCAAAAAGCTCCGCAATGGAGGCAAACTGCAGTGTCAATGCCGGCAACAGAATATTTCGCAGACCATGGCGCAGTAATAGCATCCACTTTCCTTCCCCCCTTGCCCTAGCAAAAAGAACATACTCGCTATTCATCACCTCTATCAGCTTCTGTCGGGTATGTAAGGCAATAGGAGAAAAGGACATCAGACTAAGGGTAAAGGCAGGCAATACCAGATGATGCAGCCGCTGCCAAAGGGTTACTTCCTGACGGAGTATGCCAATGGGACTGGAAAAGCCAATGGGAAACCAGCCTAATATCACAGAAAAAATCAGTAAAAAAATGAGTCCCAGCCAAAAAGTCGGTACACAGGACAGCAGATAACAGAGTTTTTTGAGCAGCTTATCCGGCCACTTATCCTGATAGATTCCCATTATACAGCCCAGACTAATCCCCATTCCACCGGAGCATATCCAGGCGCTGACCATCAAGGTCAAAGAACCAGAAAAACGCTCACCAATTACATCCTTTACTGGTCTGCGATACAAGGCAGATTCTCCCAGATTTCCCTGCAGCAGTTCTCCCAACCAGGTCAAATACCGCTCCATCAAAGGCTTATCCATCCCCCAGTATTCCTCAATTTCCTCCTGCTGCTGGGGAGAAACCGGACCTATCTTTAACAGATACTGCTGGACTGGATTCACCGGAGAGGCACTGACTAACAGGAAGGAAACGATACTGACTCCCAATAGCAAGGTAATTATTTTCAGACCATATATGAAAAAGGTACGGCTAAGCCGACCGGACATTCCTTTTCTCATCTATTCCATCCATCTCCATTCCTGCAGATTTTGAATCAAAGGCAGACCATGCCCATGAGGATGGATGGGCTGTTTACCAATGGACAGACCATCCCTTACAAAGGTTACATGATCCAAATTTACAATCCAAACCCAGGGACATTCACCTCGCATAGCGGTACCAGTGGTTCCATCCCACTGTGCCAGCTGCCAATTTCGATTGGCCTCTTCTGTGGTTAATGCCTCCATAGCCGCATGGAGATAACCATCTGTAATGGTATTCTGATAGCCCTCCGGATTGTAAAAATCATCCAATAAGGCTCCTCCACTGTGGTATAAATAGTAGGTTTCATTAGGATTAGCCGAACCCCATCCCATCATTACTGCCTCGGAAAACATTCTCTGCATAATATCGTCCCAACTGGTTCCCTCCACCAATATCCGAATACCAATTTCTTTGATCTGCTCCGCAGCTGCCATGGCAACAGCCTGACGAACAGAGTCTCCACTGGGATATATACAGGTAAATTCAGCTGTTAACCCATTCTTTTCCACAATACCATCCCCATCCGTATCCGCCCATCCGGCCTCTGCCAGCAACTGTTTCGCATACTCCACATCCGTCTCTATTGCCACCTCCTGATTATTCCAAGGCATACCATCATTCTCTGAATAGGCAGGACGGGCAAAACCATTGAGTGCCACCTCTGCCACCAGCTGTCGGTCGATGGCATAAGCAATAGCCTTTCTGATTTCTTTATGACAAGTTACATTATTCCCAATGGAAGCCCCCTGCTCTGTCGTCTTGCCCTCAGCAGGCAGCATGGGCAGAGTAAATCCCCGGTTATCCGCACTGGCAATAGCTTCCACATGATAACCGTCTATAGCAGTAGTACCCAGGGTTGCACTGGAATATGCCACATCTACCTGTCCCGACCGAACGGCTGCCAGAGCAGCATCCTCCGTCATAAACACGATGGCAACATTTTTAATCTCAGGAATACCTCCATAATACTCTTTATTGACAGCCAGTATCAGCTGCTCCTGCGGTATCCATTCCACCAACTGATAAGGACCGGAGCCGATGGGATTCCTGCCATAGTCCTCGCTGTAAGCATGCTCCGGTACAATACCAATAGAAGCTAAAGTATTTAAAAAGATGGAAGTGGGCTTGGAAAGGGTAATCATCACTGTCGTATCATCCTGTGCCACCGCACTTTCCATATAGGTCAAATCCACAGCTCCCTTTGCTGCCTTAGCTGTTTCCAAAGTAAAAGCAACATCTGAGGCTGTCACCTGCTCTCCATCCGTAAACCAGGCATCCTCCCGAAGCCGAAATGTCCAAGTCAGACCATCTTCGGACAGATGATAATCTGTAGCCAAATCTTTCTCAAAGGTTAAATCTGCTGTATACTTCACCAGCGTACTTTGGATAATGGGAGCATTACCATGTCCCCACCCTTTAGTAGGATCCAGTGTTTCCGGCTCAGATTCAATGGCAATTACTACACTGTCTTTATTTATGGCCTTCGCTTCTGTTCCAGATGGCGAAGGAGCGGTTGCTGCCTTTTGGACACCACAGCCTGCCAGACCTGCTGCCATAGCGATGACCAAAAAACAGGAAACCAATCTTCTTACCTTTACCTGTATCATAACAAATCCTTCCTCCTTCTTAAAGTCAAAGCAGATATCCTGTTCTCTACTTAGCGTATACTGCAATGGGAACTTCCTTGATTTGGTTAATATTACACAAAAAACTCTCCTCACAGATACACAAAAAAGACATATATCTTTTCCTCAGAAAAGTCATATGCCTTCATAGCATATATGCCAAAAGAGAGCTTTGTATCTGAATCTATAAAGAACTTCTGTTCCTTTTATTTGCTTCCTGCAAATTAAACCTGCTATAGATTATATAAAGAACCCCATTTTTTGTCAAGCCATCTTCTTACCTTCTTATTCGTTACCATTCACTCGCTGAGCGACAAATAGTAACAGGAATCGCCTGCATAGCAAGTGTGCAGACCTACTCAATAGTTACCTCTTATTCAACAATGTCTGCCCATTTGCATAAGATATAGTAAAACACAAGGAAATTTTTCTTATGCAACCTTCCATAGATTATATAGGCATCACCGGTACTGTAGGACAGCTTTCTCCCTTACAGGAGGGCTGCTGCAATCAGGATATTTCCCTCCATACCCAAAATGGTATGGTTCACTTTATTCTTTCTCCCACCACCTATGTAGCTGACCATACACCACTACGGACGGGTATGCAGATTACTGCTTTCTATGATGCAAACCAGCCTATCCCCCTTATCTATCCCCCTCGATATCAGGCTGCCTTTCTCGCTCGCACAGAGCCTGACCAAACCATAATCATCGCTTATTTTAATGAAGAACTTCTTTCTACGGAATATCAGCTGCAGCTTCGCCTTGGTTCAAAAACCCATGTCAGCACTGCCAATGGACAGTACTATCCCTGTTCATTGGGCAATCGTCTACTGATGGTATATTACCGTGCTTTAACCCGAAGCATACCGGCTCAAACCACACCGGATCGAATTATTGTATTCTGCTGAAAATTCTGAAATCTACCGGCAGTAAATTTCTTTTTTTTGCATATACTGGTTATAATCCATGATAAAAGGAGTCCATTTTCATGCAAAAAACCTTACTGCGTTACACCCTGGCAGGTATTCTGTTTACCTGGATAACTGGAACTCTTTTCCACTTTGTATACGAATGGAGTGGTCATAACTTTTTTGTCGGTTTGTTTGCTCCTGTCAATGAATCCATCTGGGAGCATATGAAGTTAATTTTCTTTCCCATGCTTTTTTACTTCTTCTGGGAAAACAAACGGCTGGGGCAAAGCTTCCCCAGCCTGTCATGCAATAATATCATGGCTATTCTGGCAGGAACCTTTCTGATTCCCATCCTTTTTTATACCTATTCCGGGATTCTGGGTACCAACTATCCTATTTTGGATATCTCCACCTTCTATATTAGTGTAGTGGTAGCTTTTATTCTTCGTTTCCGGCTTACCGTAAAAAACATGAGCTTTAGATTCTGTCCCCTGCTGGCTGCTGTCACCTTTTTATTATTGCTTTGTTTTTGGATTTTTACCGTATATCCTCCCGATTTGGGCATATTTATATCCCCTGTTTGACCTTTTGTTATGACACATTTTGCTCTTTTAGTTTCCGGTAATTTTCCAGAGCTTCTGCAATCTCACTTTCATTCAGTCCCGAAGTTCTGACCATTTCATCCAGGCTCTCTAAATCCTTGAGTTTTTTCTCATTATAGAGAGCCTCCAGTTCATTTTGCTCTGACTTTATTCTAGTCTGCCACGCCTGGATAAGTTCTTCTTTTTCTGCAATTTTTTCTTCCAACGTTTTCCGCTGTCCTCTGGGCATATAAAACCTCCTAAAATATTCACTTTTTACAGTATATGGACAAGGGTGGTAAATTATGCATTTATTTCAAAATATTTGCAAAATTTTAAAAGAGTGATATAATTTTTTAAAAATCCATATGAAATGAGGAACATTTATGAATAATAAAGAACGCAGGGAAAAGATTATCCAACTGCTGGAACAGGAAAAAAAGCCCATTTCCGGCAGCCGCTTAGCCTCTATGTTGTCTGTCAGCCGTCAGGTTATCGTGGCAGATATTGCTCTTTTACGGGCAGAATATCCCATTCTGGCTACTGCTCAGGGCTATCTGCTCTATGGCTGGGAAAAAAAGCAGTACCGGAGAACCTATGCCGTTTCCCATACCGCAGAGGATATTCCAGAGGAACTGCTCTATATGATAGAGATGGGCGGGCGGGTACTGAATGTAATGATAGAACACGATGTTAATGGACAAATCCATGCAGACCTCGATCTGTCTACTCCTGGAGATGTGTGCCACTTTTGCCATCTAATTAAGAACAGCCGTTCCGGCCCATTATTCCACCTCTCCAACGGTATTCATATGCATACAGTGGAGGCTGCTTCTGAAGAAATACTGGATCAGATTGAAAATATGTTAAAAGAAAAAGGCTGGCTGGCCTAAACCATCCAGTCCTCATTCTTTTTAGGATTTTGACTGTTTTATGGAAGCTCTGTGTTAAATTCCGTCAACGTGGCACCGGTTAGCCAAAAATGATTCTTCTCCACACGAATCAATCCATCCCTCTGCATCTTTCCCAGTTCATTCGACATGGCAGAACGATCCACACTTAGATAGTCGGCCAGTTGCTGTCGGTTAAAGGGAATTTCAAATTCTCTGCTGCCGTTTTCCATTGCCTGATAGGAAAGATAAGACAACAGCCTGCCCCGAATAGATTTTGATGAAGTATTAAAAATTCTATGTGACAGCTTGAGATTTTTCTTTGCTGTTACCGTCAACAGATTTCGGATTAACTTACTCCGACGAGAACAAACATTGGTACAGCCCTTCAGCATTTTACTCACCTCCAGAAACAGAATATCAGAGGCTTCTGCCGCCAATACGTTGACCAACAGTTTTTCTCCGGGTACACAGGCATAGGTTTCTGCAAAAATCTGTCCCTCTCCTACCCGATCCAGAATACTCCTGTTTCCCCAAATATCATTATTTTCTATCAGGACACTTCCTGAAAGTACTATACCAACGGTAGTAATCGAGTCCCCTTCATGATAAATAATTTCTTCTTTTTTATAATGTACCCTTTTTACATCCAGACATTGTATCATATGCTCTGCTTCTTCCAGAGTAACTCCTCGAAAGAGAGGAGTTGCCAACAGCTTTTCATAATCTATCTGCATCCCTTTAGCCTCCTTTTCTCATAAATATTTTTTCTACTTTGTTGTTATTACAACATCTTTTTTCTACTGGGTATATTATACTCCTCCTATCATTTGAAAAACAGTACTAATTGACTAAGAAAATAATAGGAGGACTTTTTTATGGAGAATAAAATGTTTTGTTTCCAATGTCAGGAAACAGCCGGCTGCAAGGGTTGTACTCAGGTTGGCGTCTGCGGAAAAAAGCCAGAGGTAGCTGCTATGCAGGATTTACTGGTGTATGTAAGTAAGGGACTCTCTGCGGTTACTACCCAGCTGCGTGCAGAAGGAACTGCTGTTTCCCCTGCTATCAACCATATGGTTACCTTAAATCTATTTATCACCATTACCAATGCCAACTTTGATAACCCTGCCATTATCGCTCAGATTCGCAAAACTTTGGATACTAAGGAGCAACTGTTGGCTCAGGTTAAAGATTCCAGCAACCTGCCTGAAGCAGCACTCTGGAATGGAACAGAAGCAGATTTTGACACAAAGGCTGCTGCTGTAGGTGTACTTTCTACCGAAAACGAAGATATCCGCAGCTTAAGAGAGCTTGTTACCTATGGACTTAAGGGACTGTCTGCTTATTCCAAACATGCCAATGCCCTTCTTAAAGACAGTGAAGAGGTAGATGCCTTCCTGCAAAGAGCATTAGCCGCTACCTTGGATGATTCTCTTTCTGTAGATGATTTGACCGCTCTGGCCTTAGAAACCGGTAAATTTGGTGTGGATGGCATGGCCTTACTGGATCAGGCTAATACAGAGGCTTATGGACATCCAGAGATTACTAAGGTAAAGATTGGTGTAGGAAGCAATCCCGGTATCCTGGTTTCCGGTCATGACCTACGGGATTTAGAGCTTTTACTGGAGCAGACTCAGGGAACCGGAGTAGACGTTTATACCCATTCCGAGATGCTGCCCGCTCACTATTATCCTGCTTTTAAAAAGTATTCCAACTTCTATGGTAACTATGGTAATGCATGGTGGAAGCAGAAGGAAGAATTTGATTCCTTCAACGGTCCTATTCTAATGACTACCAACTGTATCGTTCCTCCCAAGGACAGCTACATCGACCGTATGTATACCACTGGTGCAGCAGGCTATCCCGGCTGTAAGCACATTCCCGGAGATGTAGGTGAAGCAAAAGATTTTTCTGAAATCATTGAACATGCAAAGCGTTGTGCAGCTCCTGTAGAAATTGAAACCGGTGAGATTATCGGAGGCCTTGCCCACAATCAGGTTCTGGCTTTGGCAGATAAGGTAGTAGATGCAGTAAAATCCGGTGCTATCCAGAAATTTGTGGTTATGGCAGGCTGTGACGGACGAGCAAAATCCAGAGACTACTATACAGACTTTGCAAAGGCTCTGCCTTCCAACACAGTTATTTTAACTGCCGGCTGCGCAAAATATAAATACAATAAGCTGGATTTGGGTGATATTGGAGGTATTCCCCGTGTACTGGATGCAGGACAGTGTAACGATTCCTACTCTCTGGCTGTTATTGCACTTAAGCTAAAGGAAGTATTTGAACTGGAGGATGTAAATCAGCTTCCTATTATCTACAATATTGCCTGGTATGAACAGAAAGCTGTTATTGTACTGCTCTCCTTGCTCTATCTGGGTGTAAAAAATATTCACTTAGGTCCCACACTCCCTGCTTTCCTGTCTCCGAATGTGGCAAAGGTTCTGGTAGACAACTTTGGTATTGCTGGTATGGGTACGGTAGAAGAAGATATGAAGCTTTTCTTTTAAGTAAATAATAGTAGCTATTCAGTAGGTCTGCACACTTGCTGTGCTGACCGTAGGAAAACGTAATGGCAACAGGCAAAAATCCCATCGCCGTAGGCGATTTGCATGGATTTTTGCATCGTAACTGTGAGGGTACTGAACAGTTACAAATAATAAATATAAAACAACAATTTATTCCCCATTAACATATAGCTAAAAAACAAGAGTATCAGCTACCATACTGATACTCTTGTTTTTTAGTTTTCCTGTAAACGGAATCTTCCAATTAATGAACGTAGATTTTCTGCCTGAGCAGATAACTCCTCACTGGTTGCTGAACCTTCCTCAGCAGAAGCAGAATTACTTTCCACTACATGAGAAATCTGCTGCACACTAATCTCAATATCATTCATTGCTGATGTCTGCTGATCAGAAGTTTTCCGAACATCCGTCATTGCATCCATAATCTTCTCTATTCCTGCTACTACTTTGTCCAGGTATTCCGTTGTCTCTTTCGTAATGACTGCACCGGAGTTCACCCCTTCAATAGCCGTTTCTATCAGTTGTCGGGTATTTACTGCAGATTCTGCACTCTGTTCTGCCAGCTTACGAATTTGGTCAGCTACAACGGAAAAACCTCGTCCGCCCTCTCCTGCTCTTGCTGCTTCTATTGCGGCATTTAAAGACAACAGATTTGTTTCAAAAGCAATTTCTTCTATATTTTCGATAATAAGACTAATTCTCTTTGAAGTTTCCTCAATTCTTTCCATGGCGATATTTAATTCTTCCATCTTCTTCTGCCCTACCCTTGCCTCATTTACCACTGCGGCGGCCTGTGTATGTACAAGGGCTGTAGCTTCATTATTCTTCTCCACATTATGATTCACACTGGTAACGTTAGCCAATAATTCTTGTATGCTGCCTGCCTGTTCTGTAGCTCCTTCTGCAAGACTTTGTGCACTTTCTGCCATCTGAACAGCACCTGATTCCACCTGGGATGACCCTACATTTATCTCACGAAGCGTCTGAGTCAGATTCACATTTACCATTTTAATAAACTTTAGAATCTGGCTGAAATCACCCACATAAGCATGGTCTCCAATTCTACTCTCTGCACAGAAATTACCGGAGGACATTTCCGACAGCAGATAGTCTATATCTTTAATAATTCTATTTACCTGCTCCACAATCATTTTGGTAGCATCTGCCAAAAGCAAGGTTTCATTTTGGGTCTTCACTTCTTCCACAGGAGTTCTCAAATCACCCTCTGCCAGTTTTTGCATCCGCTCAATACAAATCATAATGGGAGCCGTTAAATGACTACCAATCTTTTTTGCAATGATAATTACCACACTGAGCATAATAAAGACTGATATCACAGTAATGATTATGCTTAACCATACCTCTGTTAAAAATTCTGAATAAGGGATACTTATTCCTATGCTCCACTCATTCACTTCTACCGGAAGATAAGCCATCAGTCTGCTTTCCCCATCTATGTTATACGGTCCCACGCCAGTATTTCCCTTCAGCATCTCCTGACACATATAAGCAAGCTGACGCCATTTCCCGGTTGTCTCGAAGGTTTCAATAGGATTTACAAAATTAAAAACCATATTATCATCCGTGTGAGCAATACAAGCACCTTCTCCGTTCAGCATAAAAGCATTGCCATTCTTCCCAATGGCAAGGTCTTTCATAATATCGCTCATCTCCATACCATCCAGAACTACAGTAATACTTCCTGCCACAGTACCTCCTACAATGCCGTCCTCCCACAAGGGAACAGAGATAAATATAATAAATACCTCAAAATAATCATTCCATTCCACATCACTGATGGTAGTTTCTCCGGAAAGTGCCCGAGAATGATGCAGCTCATTAAATTCACTTTCTGCCAAAGACAAATCCTTGCCTTCCACATCACGAATAATATAATAAAGCCAGCCATGTTTTCCGCAAAGTGCATCCATAATTGCTGCTTTCTCTTCATAGGGTATGGAAGGGTCGCTTAATCTGGCAATAGAACCTGTAATCTCCACTGACTGATACATCGTACTGATTTCGTTGCGTACTGTCTGAGAAGCAAATTCTGCTATTGTGGGAAGGGTGCGGTAAAGGGTATTTCGTGTTCCTATAAAACTCAGAATACTCCCTAAAATTCCCAACAACAGAAGCGATACACTTGCCAGGAGAATCATGGGCTTCTGAATTTCTTTTTGGATAGACATTTTGTTCTTTTTCAATGGTAAATCCTTCCTTTCTTTGGTAAATTATTCTATACTATCATATGATATCATATGGACTATGTCAAGAAATGACAGGAAAAAATTATATTTTTTAGTTTAAATTAAAAACATATTATTACGTTAATCTATTAATCAGTTTCTTTCTCAGACTTTGTACTTTAAAATTTTTTATACCTAATAAATTTTTCCTACCTCTTATTGAAGTATTTCTATCCTTCTGTTATACTATAATTAACTGCAGGCAGTTATTGTATACTGTCTGTTACATACAGGCAAGGAGGCCGCCACTATATTTTCAAAGGAGTGAGACTATGAACATTAATTTAAAACCTGATTATTCTTATCTGTTTTCTAATCTGTCCTCCCGCTCCAATTTTGGCATAAGTAATCCCAACTTTTTATCAGACTATGCCAGTATCAAGAACGGGAGCTATGGCAAGCTTTTAAAGGCTTATTACAAGAAAA
>JAFXJR010000019.1 GCA_017532145.1 Lachnospiraceae bacterium
TACAAATAGCATACCATAACAGTTACTCCATTTACCCTCTGTGTGCAACTGTTGCCTAAGGTTATTCTACTTCAAACTTATACCCCATTCCCCAAATAGTCTTAATTAGCTCTCCCTTTTCCCCATTTTACTGCGCAGCTTTTTCACATGGGTATCTATGGTTCTGGCATCACCAAAATAATCGTAGTCCCAAACATGGTTTAGAATCTTTTCTCTGGAGAGGGCAATACCCTTATTTTCCATAAAATAAGCCAGTAATTCAAATTCTTTATAGCTTAGCTCCACTTTCTGGTCGGCAATGGTAACGATATGGGCTGCCTTGTCCAAGCGGATACCACCAGCTTCCAGTTCTTCCTCCGTATTCACCTGACTGGTACGACGCAGGATTGCCTCCACTCTGGCTACCAGTATTTTAGGGCTAAAGGGCTTGGAAATATATTCATCTACTCCCAACTGGAAGCCCTGCAACTCATCCCGCTCATCTCCTCTGGCTGTCAACATAATAATCGGTACATTAGAATAGGCGCGGATTTCCCGGCAAACCTGCCAACCGTCTACCTTCGGCATCATTATATCTAAAATTACCAAGGAGATATTCTTCTGGGCAAAAAATAAGTCCAGTGCCTCACTTCCATCTGCTGCCTCCTGAACTTCATAACCGCTTTTTGTCAGGAAATCCTTTACCAGCTTTCTCATCCTGCTCTCATCATCCACTACTAAAATCTTTGGCCTCTCCATATCGTTTCAGCTCCTTTATCTATCATTGAATTTTAGTATAGCCCCCAAATATGTAAAAACTGTGAATTTGCCCGCATAAGCAATCCTCTTCGGCTTAATTGTCTGTCAGCTGCCTTTCTCTTTCTCTTAGTTCACTTTCCTTTTCTGTTAACTCCTGCTCCCAGGCTGCATATTTATCTACCAGCGTTCTTTCATAATTTAGCAGGTTAGGATGCTCCCCTGTCATGGCAATATAAAACATGGCACTTACCGCAACCACCAAAAGAATATTTAAAAACAGGGAAAGACGAAGCAATCGCTTTACCCCATCTTTCTTTTTTACCATTGGAGCAACTGCCTGCTTTTTTTCTTCCCCTGCACGATGAATAAAAACGGTATATAAAGGAATGGGAGGCAGCTGTTCCTGTTTTGGTCTGTCCTGCTCCATTTCCAAATTTTCCATTTCCAGATTTCTTTGCAGCTTCCTTAAATACTCCCATCCCACTGGGGTACGAAAGAGACGCTTTTCTATCGATTTACAATAGACAGTCTGTATGTTTTCCCGGTTTCTATAATCCATATTTTTTTCCAGATATTCTACTTTCTGTGCTTCCTCTCTGGCAGCTTCTGCATCTTCTGCCGTGCCAAAAAGATACCCTTCCACTGAAAGTCTGTTTCCTTCCTCCATCTTTTGCTCCTTTCCTTATGAGCTACTACCCTATGTTTCATCCAAGTAAGCTTCACTGTTCGCTGGTATAACTTCTTTTCCATATAAAATAGTCTGGACAAAATCCAGACTATCCAACGATGGAATAGGCGGGAGTCGAACCCGCGTCCAAAGATCCATTCCCTGTCCTTCTACTATCATAGTCAGTTATTCCGGATTAACCTCATTCCCTCCGGGATTAGGAAACTGACACCCCAATCCGTTCAGTAGCTTCATGATACGCCCACAGGCTCAAAGCTTTGCCTGTGTCGTTTCCTACATAGTCGATGCCCGATTCTTAATGTGTAGGTGCATTAAGGCGGACAGCTGCCACTAGGCAGCGTATGCTAAATTATCTTCAGCGTTTATATTTAGATTTGCGATTTAACGCATCAGCCTGCGGATAGCTTCTCCAGCTGCAAGATCCCTGTCGAAACCTTTACTATCCCATATTTAATTATAAAAATGCTTTATATCTTTTATATTATATAATATTTTTGTTTAAGATGCAACTAATTCTCAAAAGAAAATGTTACAACATCTAACAAAGTAGTGTTAACAAATAATGAATTTCCTCAAAAGACATCTGAAAGAACTGCAACAAAATAAAAATGCCAGTGTACAGACCTGCTGAATCATTACAATAGCAAAATTTCATTTTGTAACAGTTCTTTTCAACCCCTTACTGATTTTTTCTTTTATCCCCGAAGCTTTATCTTCATCTCCTTTTCAGCCTCTCTCCTCTGATCCTTTTTCGCAATATCCTGGCGTTTATCATACAGCTTTTTTCCCTTGGCCAAACCAATTTCAATTTTGGCTCTACCATTCTGAAAGTAGACCTGAAGCGGTACCAGAGTATAGCCTTTTTCGGCAATCTTTCCAGTAAGCTTATTAATCTCCTGTCGGTGGAACAGCAGTTTTTTTACCCGGAGAGGATCCTTATTGAAAATATTTCCCTTTTCATAAGGACTGATATGCATTCCATAGGCAAAGACCTCTCCATTCTCTATGCGGACAAAGGCTTCTTTAATACTGCATTTGCCCATACGCAAAGATTTTACCTCCGTTCCATGCAATACCAGTCCAGCTTCATATTTTTCTTCTATAAAATAGTCATGATATGCCTTTTTATTATTGGCTACCAGCTTCATCGCTTCCTTCGCCATATTCATCCTCCACAAAATCTACTGTTCTGGTAAAACAATCTGTACTGTCTACAATAACAGCAATTCTCTGTCCCAGCTTATATTTTTTTCCTGTATCCCTACCTACCAATTCATAGTTAGCCTCATCATATTCATAGTAGTCTCCCATAAGAGCAGAAATCCGAATCAGCCCCTCTACTGTATTTGGCAGCTCCACATAGATTCCCCAGCCTGTAATACCGGAAATCACTCCTTCAAAACGCTCTCCAATATGGTCTGCCATATACTCAGCTTTCTTCAGCTTTTCTGTCTCCCGTTCTGCCTCATCCGCCCTTCTTTCCATTTTAGAGGAATGCTCTGCTGCCTGAGGTAAAATCGCCTGATAATGCTGCTGTCTGTTCTCTTGCAGTCTTCCCCTAAGCTGTTCCTTAATAATTCGATGAATCTGCAAATCAGGATATCTCCTGATAGGAGAGGTGAAATGGCAATAATATTGGCAGGCCAGACCAAAATGTCCGGTACATTCCACTGAATATTTTGCCCGTTTCATACTGCGCAGAGTCAATCTGCTAATTAATGCTTCCTCTGGAGTACCCTCTACCTTTCCTAACAGCTTTTGAATTTCCTTTGGATGAATCTCATCCTTAGCAGCCTTCAGTCCATAGCCGAAATTGCTGATAAAAATCCCCAACTGCTGAATTTTTTCCATTTCCGGTGTATCGTGGGTTCTGTATACAAACGGAAGCTCCATCCAGTAAAAATGCTGTGCCACCGTTTCATTGGCCAACAACATAAAATCTTCAATAATCCGGGTAGCCGTATTTCTTTCATAGGGTTTTATTTCTATCGGGTGTCCGGTTTCATCCAGTATAATCTTTGTCTCTGGAAAATCGAAATCAATCGAGCCTCGTTTTTTCCTCCCGGCTCTTAACAGCCCTGCCAGTTCCTCCATCTGTTCCAGCATAGGAACCAGACTGCTGTATTTTTCCCTCTCTGTCTCATCCTTGTCCTCCAGTATCTTTTTTACACTGGTATACGTCAGTCGTCTATTTACCTGAATAACCGACTCTACAATATTGTAGTCCTTCACCTGTCCTTTGGCATCTACTCGCATCAGGCAGCTAAGTGCCAGTCTGTCCACTCCCTCATTTAAGGAACAAATCCCATTGGAAAGGGCATGAGGCAGCATAGGAATTACCCGATCCACCAGATAGACACTGGTTCCCCGCTTTAGTGCTTCTCTATCCAAGGCAGAATTTTCCTGAACATAGTTAGCCACATCCGCGATATGCACACCCAACAGATAGTCTTCTCCTTCTTTAGACAAACTGAATTTATCATCCAAATCCTTGGCATCCTCTCCATCAATCGTTACCATGCAGACATCCCGCAGGTCTTCTCTGCCCTCCATATCTGCCTGGGATACCTGAGTCCCTGCCCGTTTGGCCTGCTGCAGCAGCTTCTGGTCAAATTCCAGAGGTAAGTCAAACCCTTTGACAATAGAAAGAATATCTACTCCCGGATCATTTATATGCCCCAGAATCTCCACTATCCTGCCCTCCGGGTTTCTTCCCTCATTGCCATAGTCAGTCAGTTCTACCACTACCTTATGCCCATCCACTGCATCTCCTGACAGCTCCCTGGGAATAAAAATATCAAAAGGCAACTTATTGTTATCAGGCAGGACAAATCCAAAGTTCTGAGACTTTTGGAAGGTACCTACAATCTGTTTGGTTCCCCGCTCCAAAATCCGAATTACCTCTGCTTCCTGCCGCTTTCCCCTCTGTCCTGGTAAAAGTCTGGCTTGTATCACATCATGATGAAAAGCTCCATTGACTCTGTTTTCCGGAATAAACAAATCTTCCTTGCGGCCTTCTACCTCTACAAAACCAAAGCCTCTAATATTACTGATAAAGAGCCCTGTGAGTAAATCTGCATCCGGCTTGGTATATTTTCCTTTGGGTGTAATACAGAGCTTTCCTTCCTTCAACAGCTGAGCCAGGATTCGGGAAAACTCCTCTCTGTCTTCCTTGGCAACCTGCATAAAGATAGCCATTTCCTTCTCTTTCATGGGAACATACATCTCATCCTCTACCAGTTCACATATTAATTTTTTTCTCTTTTCCACTAAATCTTTATCCATGTGGTTCCCTCCTGTCAGCTTACCAATAAATAAGCAAGTATCGTAACTGTTCAGTTCCCTCACTATTACATCGTTACCACTACGTTTTCCTAATGTCAGTACAGCAAGTGTGCAGACTTACTGAACCGTTGCCAAGTATCAAATATTGTACAATAAAAAAATTTATTTTTTATTTAACCGAATCAAGGAAGCTCCCCCACTTCAAATACTAAATACTAAATGGTGAACACTAATTTGATTAATTTAGTTATAATAGAAAAAACGCCCCTGTCTATGCAAGAGCGCTTTCGTAGTTCGTCCTAAAATACGTTAAGGTTTAAGATAACGGATAAAAGAATAAAGCCTGCTGCCAGATACTTTGTCATCTTTGCTAAGGCACCCTCCATAGAACGGCCTTTATTCTTTCCCCAATAAGTCTCAGCTGCACCACTGATAGCTCCCAACCCTGCCGATCTGCCTTCCTGCATCAATACTAATATAACCAATGCTAAACAAATTATAATAAACACGATTAGTAATACGATTCTTAAAGCCTGCATTTTCACACCTCCCACTACATACTTTGCTTAGTCTAGCATAATTATCGGGATTTTTCAAGCTTTTTATCATGATTTATGTATTTTCTACTTCTATCTGGCACATCTTCATCGTCAGCAGAGCTGCTACATGGCTTTCCGGAGTTACACCGGCACAACAGGAAGCATCCACCTGAATCCTTGCCTGGGGCAGCCTGGTCTTTAACAGTAAGGCATTCGTCACCACACAGATGTCGGTACACAGCCCTATCAGCTCAATTTCTACATCCTCCCCTTCGTATTCCTCCCCCAGTCGCTGAGTCAGTTCCTGTGAACCGAAGGTGGACTTATCCACAATGACTGCCCCTTGTGCATCACTGCTTTTTAAGGCTTCCTCTATTCGGGGATGAAGCTGCCACCCCTTAGTTCCTCTAATACAATGTTCTACTGGTAAATAGTTTCCCTCCATCGTCTGTAGATAGTCCTTCTCATGAGTATCTCTGGTAGCATAAATACAATTTGAAGAATAAGTACGGATTTTCTCTGCCACCCTGTCTACAATGGCTTCTGCTTCCTTCGTTCCTAATGCTCCATCAATAAAATCATTCTGCATATCGATAACGACTAATATTTTTTTCATTCTTTCTTCTCTTTCCTCTCTCTTAAGCTTAGTGGATATGCCTTATCTTGTAAGTGTGCTTTCTTTGCCTGTACTTATTCTAACACATCTCTTTTCTGCTGAAAAGCAGACATATTACTTTTTTAGTCAAAATGGATATTTACAGTTACTTTTCATACCCACTCCACACACTCTGCTGAGGGGTGTGGAGAAAACACATAAATTCAGCCAATGCCTCGCCGTAGGTGATGTTATATGCAGGTAATGCCTGTTACCATTTACAGGTCAGCTGGCTGACGTGTGAATGGTAACTATTCATCTGTCCTCACTGTGTACTTAGCGTACTTAATTTGGTGAAAAAGCACGGGCTATCTACCTACTGATAACTCGTGCTTTCCAATATACTTTGCTTATCATTCGGATACGCCCTTATCCTATCCCAATTCTCATTACTGATATTTTGAGATTTACAAGCTGACCATATGCTTAGATTTTATTAAATGGTTCTTTATAGGCTGCTACAGTCTCCAATTCTTCTTCTATTCTGATTAACTGATTGTACTTAGCTACTCTGTCAGAACGGCAGGGAGCTCCTGTCTTAATCTGGCCTGCATTGACTGCCACTGCCAAATCGGCAATAAAGGTATCCTCCGTCTCTCCTGAGCGATGGGAAATCACTGCCCGATAACCATTTTTATGTGCCATCTCTATGGCCTCCATAGCTTCTGATACGGTACCAATCTGATTTACCTTTACTAAGATGGCATTGGCCACCTGCAGCTTGATACCAGCGTCCAGTCGCTTGGTATTAGTCACAAAGAGGTCGTCTCCCACCAGCTGTATCTTATGCCCCAGCCGTTTGGTCAGCTCCTTCCATCCATCCCAGTCGTCCTCTGCCAGTCCATCCTCAATGGAAATTATTGGGAATTGTTCAATTAATGCTTCATAATAAGCAATCATTTCTGCCCTATCCCGGACAACTTCTCTGCCTGTCAGCTGACTCTCTCCCAAAAAATGGTACATTCCTGTTTTTTCATGATAAAGCTCACTGCTTGCCACATCCAGAGCAATCTTAATATCCTGCCCCGGAATATATTTACTGGTTTCTATCGCTTCTACAATCAGGGAAAGAACTGCCGGTGCATCGGGTAAATCCGGGGCAAAACCTCCCTCATCTCCTACACCAGTGGACATCCCTCTGTCCTGAAGAATTTTTTTCAGATTGTGGTAAATTTCTGCACAGATACGCAGACCATCAGCAAAGCCTTCTGCCTGTACTGGCATAATCATAAATTCCTGAAAGTCTACCGTGTTAGCTGCATGCTTTCCTCCATTGAGAATAGTCATCATCGGAATGGGAAGCAGTCTGGTATGTGTACCACCCAGATAACGATAAAGAGGTACACCCAGAAAGGCGGCTGCTGCTCTGGCACAGGCCATAGATACGCCTAATGTAGCATTCGCTCCCAGACTGCCCTTGTTTTCTGTTCCATCTGTTTCAATGAGAATCCGGTCAATCAGCCCCTGATCCAGGATATTTTTCCCCATTAAAGCATCTCTTAATTTTGTATTAATATTTTTTACTGCATTTTTCACGCCCAGACCAAAATATCTGGTTTCTCCATCCCGCAGTTCTACTGCCTCAAATTTTCCTGTGCTGGCTCCTGAAGGGACTGCTGCCCTTCCTCGGATACTGCCCTCCACAGTTACTTCTGCCTCTACCGTAGGATTTCCTCTGGAATCCAGAATTTCCCTGCCTCTTACATCGGTAATTTTCCCATATAGATTCATGTGACTCATATACAAGCTCCTTTCCGTACAAATCAAATACATTCCTTCTACTTGTATATTTATTACCCTATTTTAAGAAAACATACCGTTTATTTTCTAATCATTTTATGCCAGATTATTGCACATCCTGTAAAGTAGATAAAGGTTCCATCCTCCCTTCATTGATAAGCAGTAGCCTGATCCAGCCAACGGGGAATCCTGGCGGTAATCAATCGGCCTTCATTATTTCCCCGATAGCTGCTCTCATCCTCTTTTCCCTCCTTATAATAAATGGTCACCACATAGTTATCTGATAACTCATCACTTTTCCATCTGTTGCTCATACCAGAAGGGTAGATTGCCTGCACCAATTCCCGAATTTCCTGTTCTGAAGTAAAGGTTTTAGAAATATTAAACTCATCCCAGTCAATATACTCTAATTCCTTTAACTGAGCCTGTTCTCTTAGTTCATAGTGATAATTGGTTACCGCAATGCTCTCAATGGAAGATGGATCCAGATAGTCTTTTGCATGGATACCCTTCTCTTCCAGAAAGACCAGTGTATGGGTAAAGGAAGGATATATATCATAAGTTAAAATCTTTTCCCTGTTTTCCTGCTTTATTTCCAGGGTAAATTGTCCCAACATAAATTCTTCATCCAAAGTACGATAATCCATATTTTCCATATCTTTTTTCCAGGCAGCCCTCAGTTCATCCAAACTGTTTATTGAAAGATTTTCTACCCGAAAACCATTTTCAAAATAAAGCTGACTAATCGGATGCTGCTTTATGTTTACATAAAAATCATCATGATACAAGGGATAGAAGGCTTCTTTGTATTCCTGAGTACCAATCACTCGATTGAGCAGATCTTTATCTTCAAAACTGATGGGAATACGTCTCCATATTACCTTTCCTCCCTTCATTCGATAGGCTACATCACACCAGGGCGCATATTCACTCTCTCTGGCTATATCTTTCCGGGCTGAAATTTCATAAATGGCCTCTACATCCTTTACTCCAGGTTTATCTAAGGCATATTCCTTTACCCCAATATAGTCTAAATCTTCATCCATGTATTGAATGGCATTGGTTACATTAGGAATAAAAATTACCGCCTCCTGCAATTGGTCTTGCCTGGGTACCCAATTATCATAACCAATTAAATCCTGACTATAGATACAATAAATAACAGCCGTACATACACCCGCTATCAAAATTTGGTATTTTTTCCGAAAGGCTGCCCGAATATCTGCCTCATAGATTACTTCAATTACACAGCTTCCCAGTACCACTGCCAAAATCATGCCAAAAACAGCGAACAGGGTAGTATCTCCCGTTCCTACCAGTTTTCTGACTTGCATAGCAGCCAACAGAGCAAATGGAATAACCAACAGGATTTTTATCCAGGGCTTGGTTTTTGGAAAGGCCATCGCCTTGCCTGCCGCCTCTGCCGGTCTTTTCAGATAACAAAAATAGGCAATTCCTGTATAAACGATTGTTAATAGGAGAGCAATCAGAATATTTCCCCACTGGGAAACTATTCCTGCCCATACGCCAGCCTCTGTCTTACAGGCTGCATTTGCTGCTTGTGCCACCCAACTCAGCGGAGACAGATATAGCTGCCAATTTTCAGAATAATGTGAGTAATAGTCAAAAAACTCATTCATATAGATTTGGGGAATGGACACAACCATCAGCTCATAAAGCTGGAAAATCCCGGCAGCAAACAGAGTAATCAATAGCTTGCCTGTCAGCATCAAAGCCAGGATACTCATCCCATAAACTCCTAAAAATATCAGCAAATGAGTAAACAAAGCTGCCATTGCCATCTGGGCATTAGCTCCATTCATTCCACCGTTGATTCCTGCTACAGCTAAGGCAAGCAACAGATTGATTGTATAAGGCAGCAGATAAATCAATACACCATTAGTGAAAATAACTGTAAACCGTCGGGAGCTTTTTACCGGAAGACTATGATACATATCTACTTTTTTCCTGCTATATAGATAAGAAAATCCCTGAACAGCACAGACAATAGCGACAACAGCTACACACAATAATATTTGTATTCTATCGGCTTTCAAATAATTTTCTACCGCCTCAGCAATTCTTAAACGTGCTGCCTCCCAGGATAAATCATCTATTAAATTATGTCCTTTTTTGCGACTGATTAGTATAGCCATCATTACAGGATAATAAAAAAACCAAAACAGAAAGGAA
>JAFXJR010000003.1 GCA_017532145.1 Lachnospiraceae bacterium
TATGCTGTCTGTGTTGTTATCAGATAGCTTAAAGCCGGGAGAAAAGGAAAGTATTCTGGAGCAGGAGTATCAGATTAAAATGTCAGTGGAAGTGAAGGGAGGAATTCAGACGATGTGTAATTTAAGTGAGAGAATTGAGCAGCGAGGAATTGCCAAGGGAATCGAACAAGGAATCGAACAGGGAATCGAACGGGGAACAGAGCGAACCTTGTTTAGCTTAGTCAAACAAGGGTTATTAAAGCTGGAGGATGCAGCAAACCAGATGGGGTTGTCTGGTGAAGATTTTGGAGAAAGAATGAAGAAGGCAGGATATTAAGAAAGATTGTAAAAAGGTGCTAATCTGCCAAAAATTAATCCCCAAAATAAAAAAATTATTGACAAGCCCTTAGATTTATGTTAGATTGTCAGCAATCAGCACAAAATCACAGCAATAAACTACAGAAAGGAACAGATATAATGGCAGTTGGATTTGCATTTTTTTATCATAACGATAGGCAGTTAGAATCACTCCAGAGCATAGATAGTCAGGAGTGGTCTATTTGTATACGTTTATGTAAGAAAAAGCAAAGGCAAGTAATGAACTGTGTAACAATAAAACTGTAGTTGAAAGTAAACCAAAAACAGGAGATACATAGAAGAAAAGACCGCTTATCTTACCATAGGATAGGCGGTTTTTTTAACTGAATCAAGGAAGTCTCCCACTTCAAGTACGCTAAGTACTAAGTGGTGAACACTACTTCGTAGGGTAAGGGGACTTACTTGTGTCAGGTGGAGTACAAGCTCCACCTGACAAATCACAAAGGGGTTTCACCACCTTGTGATGATGAGGTGATGAGCAAGTAGCGAAGCGGATTGCAAATATCCGCTTTGACGTAATGTGGATTATACCCAAGATGAAGGTGCTGAATAATTACTCTTTCTGTAGAAAGATGAAGAAGAGAAAGACAAAGAAAGGAAGGAGAAGAATGGACAGATTAGAGATTAAAGGAACAGTAAACACCGCCATCTGCTATGCCAGAGTGGTAGAGGAAGATGCTGTAGAGCAGATTCGGCGAATGTGTGACTATGATTTTACCAAAGGGTCACAGATTCGTATTATGCCGGATGTTCATGCCGGAAAGGGCTGCACGATTGGGACAACAATGACGATTCAGGATAAGGCAGTTCCTAATATTGTGGGAGTAGATATTGGCTGTGGAATGTTGACCACAAGGATTGCACAGACGGAAATTGATTTGGAAAAGCTGGATGCAGCAGCTCATTTTATCCCCAGTGGGATGAAGGTATGGGAGGGCAGACAGGGAAGGTTTGACTTACAGGCTTTACGCTGCTACCGGGAGTTGAAGAAGACAAAGTGGCTGGAGCGCAGTCTGGGAACCTTAGGTGGAGGAAATCACTTTATGGAAATGGATGTTGCAGCAGATGGCACAAAGTATCTGGTTATTCATACCGGCAGCCGTAATCTGGGTAAGCAGATAGCGGAAATTTATCAGCAGCTGGCTATTGATTTAAATAAGGGAAAGGAAACCTATTTTCAGCAGAGGGAGGAAATTATCCGTACCTATAAGGAGCAGGGACGCAGAAAAGAAATTCAGGCAGCTTTGGAGCAGATTACCTGGTTAAAAAGAGAGACTACAATTCCGGAGGATTTATGCCATCTTTATGGCAGCTTCTTAGAGGATTACCTTCATGATGTGGAAATCTGCCAACAATTTGCCCGGCGAAATCGGGAGATGATTGCAGAGATTCTATTGGATCGGGCAGGGCTGACGGGCTTGGATAAATTTCATACTATCCATAATTATATTGATACCGATGAAATGATTTTAAGAAAGGGTGCTATTGCCGCCCATAAGGATGAGAGGGTATTGATTCCCATTAATATGAGGGATGGCAGTATATTGGCAGCAGGCAAGGGAAATCCGGAGTGGAACTATTCTGCTCCCCATGGAGCCGGTCGTGTTATGTCCCGTACCAAGGCAAAGAACTCCTTGAGCTTGGAAGAGTATCAGCAAGCTATGGCAGGAGTCTACAGTACTTCCGTAAATGAAGCCACTTTGGACGAGGCTCCTATGGCTTATAAGAGGCTGGAGGATATTGTAGAGGTAATTAAAGAAGCAGTGGATATCATTGATATCATGAAGCCTATCTATAATTTTAAGGCTTCGGAGTAACAGGATACTTGTATTAGGTCAAAAGTGGTGTTAAAATGGCAGAAAACAAGAAAAAAGGTGCTTACTCATGAAACGAATATCCCTTACACAGCTATTGGAGGAAAGTGGTCAGACTTCCTATCAGGAGCAGTATCATTATATTTGTAATCAGATAAAAAAACAGAAAATTAAGCCGGTAAAAAGCTCTCCATTAAATGGAAAGTCACCGGCTTTGCATCAAAGCTACTGGCTGCTGGAAGAAGAAAGGGACTACAGCAGTCAGATAGAGGAATTAAAGTTTCAGATGGCACCAATGATTCAGACCGACTATTATCTTCATCATTTGGATGTCTACTGTCAGGAAGAAAAATGGGTAAAGCTGTTAAATCAGTATTTTCAGAAGCAGCTTCTTTCCCCGTCAACGCCTTTGGCTTCCCCGCTGAAGCAAGATAATTTAAAGGCTATCGATGTTGAGGAAACATCTTCAGTATCGATGGCTGCCAGAAGGGTCTCCTTAAACGAAAGAAGCTTTCAAATCTGGGGACGGGAAAAGTTTTTACAAAGGGAGCAGGGGCGAAGGGTATTGTCTCACTGTGGAGTCAGTCTGGAGCAGCTGGACATTTATGAAACGACAGAGCCTCTGGCCTCCTATTCGGCACATAGAGCGACTCCCCAGACCATCTTGATTCTGGAAAACAAGGACACCTTCTATAGTATGCGCAGACATCTGCTCAGTGGCAGCAGCAAAATCTTCGGTGTCCATGTGGGTACTTTGATTTATGGAGCAGGAAAGGGAATTTTACGCTCCTATGAAGATTTTTATTTCTGTGTGGAACCCCATATCAGCCATCCGGAAAATCGTATTCTGTATTTTGGAGACCTGGATTATGAAGGGATAGGAATCTATGAAAGACTGGAGCAGCTCTTTTTACCGGAGCATAAGATTTCCCCCTTTGTCCAAGCCTATGAAAGGATGCTGGAAAAGGCAAAAAGATGGGGAAGGGATGCTTTGCCTGAGACAAAGGAAAAGCAAAACCGCAATATTTCAGGAGAATTTTTTACCTGTTTTTCAGAGGAGATAAAAAAGGAGATGGAGGAAATCCTTCAGGGGAACAGATATATTCCCCAGGAAATTATCAATATTTCTGATTTTGAAGGAATAGTATCAAAATGATGCAGTATGAATTTCTTAAGCAGTTTCCCAAAAGAATGAAGCATGTAGGCAGATATCTGCAGATTTTTGCCAATAGCAGCCAGAAGACGATTTGGAAGCAGTTTGGTTTTGTTAAGCTGGATGAACAGGTAAACGTGATTTTTGCTGTGATGTTGTATATTATGGAGCAGTCTTTAAGGGAAAATCACTGTACCATTGACGATATTGGTGTCTATCTGGACAACCTGAATATGGGTTATTTTGAAAAGGATATGAGTTATACAGACTGTCGGAGTCTGGGAGACTTTATTATTAACATCGTACTTTCTAATGAGGGAAAGGCGATGTATTTTGATGGATTTGATTTTGAACAGAGAGCCTATCAGGTGATGAATGTAAGCTATGTGGCCAACCGGATTGTCTATGTGGATTCCGATGTGCGGAGAACCTCCTATTATCTGACAGAGGATGGCTACAATCTTTTGTTGTCTACGTTGGAAATAGAAAGTAATTTGAAGCTGACTATTCATGAAATGATTTTTAAAATGCATCTGGAAAAGCAAAGCTATGATAAAGCAGTGGATGAGATTAAAAATATCTTTAATCTGCTGCGGATTCAGCTGCAAAAGATAGAGGAAGCCATGGGAAGGATTCGGAGAAACGCTTTAAACTATTCTGTGGCAGAGTATGAGGCAGTATTGGAGGAAAATCTGGATACCTTGAGTCAAACCAAACAAAAATTTCAAAGCTACAAGGAACTGGTAAAGAGCAGGGAAAGAGAATTAGAGGAAATGAATCTGAATGTGCGGAAGCTGGAGGAAGAGGAAGAAGAAAAGCTAAGAAATCTGGGAGTAATTGAAGCCTATCTTACCAGAGCCATTGATGAGCATCAAAAGATTCTGGGCAGCCACTTCGATTTAAAAGCGTTGTATACCAAAGAGCTGGAGCAGCTTTCTCAAATGTCCTTTATCCGTCGGTTTTCTCTAAGAAATGAGCTATATGAAAAGCTGATGGACTATCCGGCAGGGCTGGAGCGAATGGAAATCTTCCTGCGTCCTCTGTTTGGAAATACACCGGAAAAAATTTATCATCTAAAGAAGGCTGCGGAGCTGCAAAGACCTATTCGCAAAAGGGAAAAGGAGGAAGTCGAGGAGCGGATGGAATTTGGAGACGAAGATTGGATGCAGGAGGAAGAACGACGGCGGCAGGAAAAGTTGGTTTTATACAGGGATAGCTTAGCCTATCTGTTGAGAGAGGCTGTGCAGTCAGAAGCAGGAGAGGTTTCCCTGGAGGAGTTGAAGATGAGACTGGAGCAGACAGGAAGCGGTTTCACTCCAATGATTCCCAATGTGCAGATTTTTAAGGAAATTATGGTGGAGCTGATTAAGAGTAAAGAAATTAATCTGGAGCAGCTACGGGAGGAGCAAAAAGGGTATGTGGGAGAGACTTCAGCAGGCTTTCAGCTGAATGGAATGCTGCTTTCTTTAACAGAGGAGTTTCGTCCGTCGATTAAAAAAATAGAAATTTATCGAATAGAGGACGGCAAGGTTATTCTTTTTGAAAAGGTATTGGATGAAACGGGAAGAGGAAGGAGTGTTGGCTGTTCCAACGTACTGATTCGGGTAAGCCGTTAAAAAACAGAAGGAGGCAAGTGTATACCATGGCCTATGAAATGGAAGAGATTCGGAGCAGTCAGGAGATTTTTTATTATCTGCTGGAATATCATGAGCTGGACGAGGAATCCGGGGAACAGCTGTACCGTGCTTATACAGAAAATGAGAGAATCCAGAATCTGGTAAAGTCTCAGGGGGAGGCGGCTTCCTGTGATGTGGAAAGATATGGAAACGTAATCTATTTAATTCCCAGGGAGGAGAATATGTTTCTGGGATTTTCCAAGGTACAGCTGAAGCAGCTTCTATGTAAATCCAATGGAACGGATAAGGACTACTATCTTTCCCAGTTTGTGATTTTGACATTACTGGTAGAGTTTTATGATGGACAGGGAGTCACCAGCAAGGTTCGGGATTATATGCGGGTGGGAGAACTGCAAAACTGTATTTCTTCCCGATTGAAAGAGGGTGCAGAGAGGATGAAGGAAGAAGATGAGGAAAGGGTGGGTATTGCCTTTACCAATATGTCAGAGGCATATGAGGCTCTGCGATCGGATGACAAGGGTTCCCGTGCCAAGACGACAAAGGAGGGCTTTCTCCATAATATTTTAAATTTCTTACAAAAACAGGGACTGATTGAGTATGTGGAGCAAGATGAAATGATTAAAACCACCAAAAAGCTGGATCATTTTATGGACTGGAATCTGCTGAATCAGAATCATTTCCAGAGAGTAATCCGAGTGCTGGAGGGAGAAGGAGGAGCCGGATGAGCAAGATAAATGCGGTGCGCTTTATCAATTTAAATTACAACAATAATACCATACATATCAGTGACGAAACCTTTCAGTTGAATGGAGAAAGTACCCTGTTTTCTCTCAGGAATGGAGGGGGAAAGTCGGTGCTGGTACAAATGCTGATGGCTCCCTTCGTCCATAAACGTTATCAAAGTACCAAGGATCGTCCCTTTGCCAGTTATTTTACCACCAATAAGCCTACCTTTATTCTGATAGAATGGAAGCTGGACCAGGGAGCAGGCTATGTGATGACCGGTATGATGGTAAGAAAAAATCAGGAGGTTAGCCAGGAGCAGCCGGAGGATTTGGAGGTCATCCATTTTATCTCGGAATATAAGGAAAGTTGTCCACAGGATATTCACCATCTGCCTGTGGTAGAGAAGGGAAAAAAAGAGGCTGTATTAAAGGGTTTCCATGTTTGTAAGCAGCTATTTGAGGGTTTTAAACGGGAAAGAAGATTTCCCTTTTTTTATTATGATATGAATAATTCTGCCCAGTCCAGGCAGTATTTTGATAAGCTGGCGGAATATCAGATTCATTATAAGGAATGGGAAACTATTATTAAAAAAATCAATCTGAAGGAGTCCGGTCTGTCCGACTTGTTTGCCGATTGCAAGGATGAAAAAGGGCTGGTGGAAAAGTGGTTTCTGGAAGCGGTAGAAAACAAGCTGAACAAGGAAAAAAACAGAATGAAGGAGTTTCAGGGAATTCTGGAAAAATATACAGGTCAATACAGGGATAATCGTTCCAAGATTCAACGCAGGGATGCGATTCGTGCCTTCGTCACAGAGGCAGGGCGGATTCAAAGCAGTGTGGAACAGTACCAGCAGGTGACGGAGGCATTAGAGCTGCAAAAGGGCAGAATTGCCGATTTTATTCGCTGTTTAAAAGAGATGTGCAGTCAGGAAGAGGAAAAGGCCAAGGAAACAGGGGAAAGGATAGAGGAGCTGTTTTCCCGGCTGGAGCAGCTGGAATATGAAAGACTGTCTGGAAAAATCTATGAAATGGAGGATAAGGAGAAGATATCCGGCAGCAGTCTGGATTTGCTTTGTATGGAAAAGGAAGGGTTGGAAAGGATAAGGGACAGGATTTCTTATAAGCTGCATGTGTTGGCCTGTGCTAAGCAGCAGGAGCTGTTGGAGGAAGCCAGAGCAGAGCGGGAGGTGGAGAAGCAGCGGTTAGCTTTGTGTCGGGAAAAGGAAGAAAATCTGGAGCCGGAGAGACAGAAGCTGGGAAGCAGTTTGAGAAAATATTATGAAAAGTATAGCAGAATCCGGGGAGAGGAAAAGCACACCTTAGACACCTCCATCAAAAGTATGGAGGAGGAAAAAAGCCAGCTAGGACAGCAGATGGATCAGCTGAGGAGAGAGGAAGGAAGACTGTCGGTACAGGCCGGTGCTTTGGAAGCAGGAGTAAAGACTTACGATAGAATGGAGGAGGAATTTAATCAGGAGTATCAGGAAGCCTGGTGCAGAAATATTCTGGGAGAGTATGAAGCGGGAACCTTACCATTAAAACAGAGTGAGTATGAGAGTCGATTGGTACAGTTAGAGCAGCAAAGGATAACGGTGAAAAAGGAGGCTGAGGCTTATCGGGAGCAGAGAAGAAGCCTGCAGCGGTTGGTGGAGGACAGGGCCGAGGAGAGGGTGAGACTGGAAACCCGGCTGCAGGAGAGTCAAAGGCAGCTGCAGGAATATGAGCAGGAGCTGGCTGACCGCAGGATAATTTTGCAGTATTTGGGTTTGGAAGAAAGCTGGATTTTTGATAGGGAAAAGCTGTTGACTGCAGCTGCCCGCAAGCTGACGGATACAGATTTAGCCAGACAGGAGCTGGAAAAGGAAGCAGATGCTTTAGAAAAGGAGTATCGAAGACTGGTACAGGGTCAGGTATTGGAGCTGTCAGAGGAATTTACCACACTGCTGGAGGAGGCAGGTATCCATTTTGTATATGGTATGGAATGGATAAAAAAGAATGGTTATACGCCCGAACATAATGAAAGACTGGTTTCTCTCCATCCCTTTCTACCCTATTCGTTGATTGTATCGGCTCAGGAATTAAAGCGGCTGGCTGCTTTGCCGGGAAAAGTATATACTTCTGCTCCGGTACCTATTTTGGTACGGGAAGAGCTGACCGGGAAGGAGCTGCCGGAGGAAGGAACGATTCATTCCTTTACCGGAGTCAGCTTTTATCTATGGTTTAATTATAATCTGCTGGATGAGGAAAGACTGCAGGAGCTGTTGGAGGAAAAATCCCACAGGCTGAGGAAGCTGCAGGAGGCAGTAGAGAGAAAAAAGCAGGAATATGCAGAATATATTGGAAAACAGGAAAAGCTGAGAAATCAGAAGGTAACACGCAGTTTCCTGGAAACGGTAAAGGAGGAGATTTCCCGTCAGGAGGAGGAACTGGAAGGTCTGTCGGCAGAGGTATTAAAAAAGCGGCAGGAGTTGGAGAGTGCAGAGACCTTACAGACGAAAAGAGAGCAGCAGATTACAGGGCTGGAGAGAGAAATTCTCCAGCAAAAAAGGCTGTTGGCAGATTTTGAAAAGCTGTGTGCAGCATATACAGGATATCTGGAAAATCGTCGGCTTTTGGAAAAAAACAGAAAGGAAAAGGAGCGACTCACCAATCAGCAAAGGATTAAGCAGGAGAAAATCAGCCGTTTGGAGCAGGAGATGGTCAGCACAGGTAATCGTCTTCGGCTATTGGAGCGTGAACTGGAGGAATGTGCAGCCCGGCTGATTCGCTATCAGCAGTATGGAGAGGGAGCAGAAGGACAGCCGTTAGGGACACTACAGCTTCCAGGGAAGGATGAGCAGGTTTTAAAGGAAATAGAATGGACAGCAGAAGAGGCGGCCTCTGCAGAAAGTCGTTATGAAGCAATTACCAGTGGCATTAATGCTCAGCAGAAGGATTTAGAGGAACGGGTAGAGCGGGCAGAAAAGCGGTATGTAAGAGCAGAGGAGGAGCTAAACGCTCTATGGGAAAAGTTTCAGCTGGCAGAACAGGACTGGCAGGGAACTGCCTATGATAAAAAGGAGGAGCTTCATCAGGAGGGACTGCTGGAGGAGCAGTATCAAAAGCTGGTCAGAAAGCAGGAGATGATTCAGCAGGAGGAAGTTAAGTTTGCGCTATTAAAACAAGAAAAAGAAAGAATGCTGGCAGAGCTAAAGGAGAAGTGTGCCAAGGATGCACCTATGGACAGAGCAGAGATTCAGACTCTGGATTTTCAGGAGGAGCTGAAAAAGCTGGGACATAAAAAAAATGAGATGGAGCAGGTACAGCAGCAGATTTTAAAAAAGCTGCAGGAATATCATACGCTGTTGACGGCTTTGGCAGAGTATGAAGAGCTGGAATGCCCTTCTTTTGTGGAATGGGAGGTGGATTTCTCTGCCATGAGTGGAGCAGAGCTAACCAGGCATAAAGGGATACTGATTCGGGATTTAAATGCTTTTTCCGACCAGTGCAGGGAGGCTAGAGCAGGGTTGGAGCGACTGCTTCTCCAAATCAGCAGGATGGATCAGTTTGCAGAAGATTTTTACCAAAAGCCTTTGGAGGCTATGCTGCAGCTGACTGCCGATGGAGACAGGGTAGGCAGACAGCTGGAAACCACCCTGTCGGCTTATGACAATCTAATGGAAAAGCTACTGGTAGATATTTCTCTGGTGGAGAGAGAAAAGGAAAAGATTGTAGAGCTGATGGAAGACTATTTGAGAGAGGTACATGAAAATCTGGATAAAATTGATAATAATTCTACCATTACCATTCGACAGAAGCCGGTGAAGATGCTGAAGGTAGAGCTTCCCTCCTGGGAGGAAAATGAAAGCTTTTATCAGCTGCGTTTGGAGGATTATATTGATGATATTACAACCAGAGGAATCGCTTTGATGGATGCCAATAAGAATATCCAGGAATATCTGGGAACCAGAGTCACTACCAGAGGCTTATATGATGCAGTGGTGGGATTGGGAAGTGTACAGCTTAGACTCTATAAAATCGAGGAACAGAAGGAATATCCGATTACCTGGACTGATGTATCACGCAATTCAGGAGGAGAAGGGTTTCTGTCTGCCTTCGTTATCCTGTCAGCTTTGTTGTATTATATGCGTCGGGATGATACGGATCTTTTTGCTGATAGGAATGAAGGAAAAGTGTTGCTGATGGATAATCCTTTTGCCCAGACCAATGCTTCCCATCTGCTTAAGCCTTTAATGGACATGGCAAAAAAATCCAATACCCAGTTGATTTGTCTGTCCGGTTTGGGAGGAGAGTCTATCTACAACCGATTCGACAACATCTATGTACTTACCCTGATTGCTGCTAATCTGCGCAGCAATATGCAGTATGTAAAAGCAGAGCATATGAGGGGCGAAAAGGAAGAGGTACTGGTCTCCCAAATTGAAGTAATGGAGCAGCAGGAACTGATTTTTTAACTGAATCAAGTAAGTCCCCTGCTTCAAGTACACTAAGTACTAAGTGGGGGACTTACTTATGTCAGGTGATGAGCAATCCGCTTTGAGCCCAACCTTAAATATTCCACTCTAGAAGTCGCCCAAGGAATTGTTCCAGCTGTGGGGTTTGAGGATGGGTAAAAAGAGTATGGCTATCTCCATACTCCATCAGGCGCCCCTGACAGAGAAAGGCTGCCTTTTCACAGGCATGGCGGGCAAAGCCCATTTCATGGGTAACGATAATCAGTTCCATTCCTTCATTCTTTAGTTCATTTACAATATCCAATACCTCTGTAGTGTATTCCGGGTCAAGGGCGCTTGTAGGCTCGTCTAAAAGCAGGAAGCGGGGACGGGCAGCAATAGCTCTGGCGATGGCAACTCGCTGCTGTTGACCACCGGAAAGCTGAAAGGGTCTTTTATGGCTGTCTTCCTTTAGACCAAATCGTTCCAGTAGCTCTAAAGCCCGCTCTTTTGCAGACCTTTCCGAATAATGGTGTACCTGAACCAGTGGAATCTGAATGTTTTCCAAGGCAGTCATATGGCGAAAAAGTCCACCTTGCTGGAAGACGAAGCCAATCTCTTTTCGATACCTTTGAAGCTGTTCCTCATTTTGGGGAATGGGACTGCCATTGACGAAAACCTCTCCCGAGGTGGGCAGCAGCAGGCCACCCAGAATACGAAGCAGAGTGGATTTGCCGCCTCCCGAGGGACCGATAATAGCCAGAGTCCGGATTTCATCGGAGAAATTGATGGAATCCAGGACGATTCTTCCATCTTCAAACTGTCTGGAAAGCTGCTGAAATTCAATTTTCATAACGAAACCTCCTTTCCAGTACCTTGCTGGCCAGAGTCACAGGCAAGGTCAGACACAGGTATAGAATGCCCAGGAAAAAATAGCCTTCAAAAAGCCGAAAGTTGGTAGCAGTAATTTCCCGAATAGTCTGTGTGATTTCGATAACGGCAATCATAGAGAGCAGGGAGGAATCCTTAATAATGGAAGCCAGCTGACCGGTTAAGGCAGGCAGAGTCCGGGCAATCAACTGGGGAAGGATGACCCAGCGGATAGTTTGAGCGTGGGTAAAGCCTACCGCACGGGCTGCTTCCAGTTGGGCAGCATCGATGGAGAGCAAGCTTCCGCGAAGGATTTCTGTAATATAGGCTCCTTCAAATATGGACAAGATAAGAACACCGGCCAGAAAGCGGTTTTCGATACCCCAGGCAGTTCCAATAATATAAAAAAACAGATAGATTTGCATAATTAAGGGTGTACCTCGGATAAAGGTGACATACAGGGTACACAGGCAGCGGATGGGCAGCAGGCGGGAACCTTGACCTGCTGCACTGATAACCCCAAGAAACAGGCTAACGATAAAGCTGGCGAGACTCAGCAGGAGTGTCATGCCAAAGCCTTTGAGCAGACGGATATGAAAGTCTGCAATAAAGGAAAAATCAAAGGTAGTCTGGATGGCATGGAGGGAAATCCAGAAGAAGACTACAATAAAGATACATACCAGTAGCCAGCTGCAGACGATAGCTGGCAGGGAGGGTCTGTCTTCCTTTCCCAGAATAAATAATTTCTTCATCAATTAACCCCTTTCTTTTGTATCAAGGGCGCTGTTGCTCTCCTTATACTGCAGCGCCACTTTAGATATTCCTTAGTCAAAGTCAAAAAACCAGGTAAAGCCCCATTCAGCAAAGGTTTTCTTTTCCTCAGACAGATATTTTTCGGACAGCTGATCAAAGCCTCCTTCCTCCCGATAAGAAGCAATAAAGCTATTCAGCTCATCTAATAGCTGGGAATTGCCCTTCTGAACCGCAATTCCCCATTGTTCCACATCCTGAAAGGGAATAAAGACTGCCTGGGTAGTATCCTCATGGTCCTTCCAGTTACGGTAAATGGTCAGCTGGTCATAGAGGAAGCCGTCAGCCTTTCCCTGGGATACTTCTGTCACACAGGCACTTTCGTCTGGAAGGACGATAATCTCTGCATTAGGCAGATTGTTTTGTGCATAGATATAACCGGTAGAGCCGGTTTTTACTGCTACCTTCTTTCCTGCCTGATTTAAATCTTCAATGGAACCAATACCAGAGGTTTTATTTGCCAGAATAGCCAGGCAGGCATTGGCATAAGGGTCGGAAAAATCTACCGTCTCTTTTCTGGCATCGGTAATCGTCAT
The DNA here is from genome assembly GCA_017532145.1 of Lachnospiraceae bacterium. Taxonomy (GTDB): domain Bacteria; phylum Bacillota; class Clostridia; order Lachnospirales; family Lachnospiraceae; genus Kineothrix. The sequence continues at coordinate 12,336 of JAFXJR010000003.1, forward strand.
TGAGGAGATAATCATATCTGCCTTACCCGTCTGCAAAGAAGGAATCAGCCCATCCCAGGCCATATTTTCTATCACAATCTCATAGCCAGCATATTCTCCAAAGGCCTTGGCCATATCCACGCTGATTCCCGTAGGATTGCCATCGTTATCTTTGGTTTCAAAGGGAGGATAGGCCAGTTCCATGGCGACCACCAATGTCTTGTCTTTTGCTTCTTCTGTACCGGTTTTGCTGCCACAACCAGCTAAAGCCACCAGTCCCATTGCAGTACCCAGCAGCAGAGCTGCCATTTTTTTTCTTAATTTCATTTTAGGTTTCTCCTTTCATCATTGACAGGATGTATGGAATAGTTATCCTGTATAGCTTAATCATTCGTAACTGTTCGGTACCCCCACAGTTACCCTGCAAAAATCCATGAAAATCTCCAATGGCGATGGAATTTTTGCTTATCACAACTACGTTTTCCTATGGTTAACACAGCAAGTATGCAGACCTGCTGAATAGCTGCAATCATTCTGATGAGAGCAGAGATTTATCATCCGCTTTATCACCTCATCATCACAAGACAGTGCAGCCGCTTAATGCTTAACCGCTTTAAATTTTAACAAAACATTTGCTAAAAAGAAATAAAAATTTGCTTTGTTCTATATAAAGTGCAGGAAGTAAAAATAAGAATTGGCAGACAAGGGAATCTACACTATAATAAGCACAAAAGAAGAAAAAGCAGACATAATCATTAATTGTGGATAACAGCTGATGAAGGAAGAAGCCCTTCGTCTGTTATTGTATAGAAGTTGATTAACCAAGTAGTCTTTATGGGCTACACCATTATGAGATGAGGAGTAAATGGATGAAAATAATAATATCCCCAGCAAAAAAAATGAAGATAGATATGGATACCTTTGCATGTTTGTCTATGCCTCAGTATTTGGAAAAAACACAGCAGCTGCTTACCTATATAAAGGACTGTAGTTTGGAACAGTGTCGCCGGATTTGGAAATGTAATGAAAAACTGGCAGAGCTTAATTATGACAGATTTCAGAAGATGAAGATAAAATGTGGACTGACCCCGGCACTCCTTGCCTATGAAGGACTTCAGTACCAGCATATGGCACCAGCGGTGATGGAGCAATCGGCTTTGGATTATCTTCAATGCCATTTGAGGATTGTCTCCGGTTTTTATGGTCTGCTGCGTCCCTTTGACGGAGTGGTTCCCTATCGACTGGAGATGCAGTCCAGGCTGGGGGGAGAAGAAGTAGATTCTCTTTATGAATTTTGGGGAGATCTTTTATGGAAGGGGATTCTGGAGGAAGGAGAAAAGCTGATTCTGAATTTAGCTTCCAAGGAGTATAGTAAGTGTCTGGAAAAATATCTGAAAACTTCTCATGGACAGGAAATAATCTATGTAACCTGTGTTTTTGGTGAAGAAAAGGAGGGAAAGGTGAGGGAGAAGGGGACTTATGCCAAGATGGCTAGAGGGGAGATGGTTCGATATCTTGCTCAGCATCAGGTGAAAACATTGGAAAAGGTGAAGGACTTTGAAGGTCTGGGCTTTCGGTTTAGTGAAGCACATTCCCATGCAGCTTCTCTGGTATTTTTGCGTTGAAGGGAGAAAAGAATAGAAAAAAGAAGCTGTTTTCCATTTTCAGACGACAGCTTCTTTTTTCTCTATTCGTTTTCATTTATCGTATGATGTTGGGGGCAAAAGCATTGAACCCTGCATCATATTATTCTGAGATATAACCATTTTCCCGGTTTCTATTTAGTCAAAGGAATACCTTGTGTAAATTTACGATAAAATTTCCAGATAATGGTTGTAGGCAGACTGACAACAAGAAAAGCAGTAGAAAGAAATCCTACAGCACCACCCACGATACAAATAATTAAAAGTCCGATGTTCATTATTAACCTCCCAATATGTAGTAGTTTTATGCTTCGTTATTGACATAATTCCATGATGTTGGGGTCAAAAGCATTTGACCCCTTGATGCTTACGGATTTCTTCGCGTTTCACGCTCACGAAATCCTAAAAACATTCAAAATCCGCACATTTTTCTGCGAAAAATGGCTACTTTCTCATGTTTTGTGGATCCCA
>JAFXJR010000020.1 GCA_017532145.1 Lachnospiraceae bacterium
CAACAATTTTATTTTTCTTCTTGTACCTCTATCTTCCTAATCTCCTTCGTCCGGATTTCCTTGCAGATTCTATCGGTAAATTCCTCCAGAGACATTATTCCCTCATCTCCTGCAAAACGGCTTCTTACCGAAACAGTCTTATCCTCTTCCTCCTTCTGTCCTACCACCAGCATATAGGGCACTCTGGCCAGTCTGGTTTCACGAATCTTAAAGCCAATCTTCTCTGAACGATTATCTACGGTAGCCAGTACACCATTCTCCTTAAGCGTACTCTCTACTTCCTTGGCATAGGCTTCATACTTTTCGGAAATCGGCAGCACACGTACCTGCTCCGGACAAAGCCAGGTAGGAAATTTACCTTCATATTTTTCTGTCAGCCAGGCCAGTGTTCTTTCATAACAGCCCATAGACGTTCTATGGATAATATAGGGACGCTTCTTCTCCCCATCACGGTCAATATAGGTCATATCGAAACGCTCTGCCAGGAACATATCCAGCTGAATGGTAATCATGGTATCTTCCTTACCATATACATTTTTTGCCTGAATATCCAGCTTGGGACCATAAAAAGCAGCCTCACCCTCTTCTTCAGTATACTCAATGCCAATCTTATTTAAAATGTCACGCATTGCATTCTGTACCTGATTCCACATTTCCTCAGTTCCCAGATACTTTCCCTGATTGGAAGGATCCCATAAAGACAGACGATAGGTCACATCATCCTGCAGTCCCAAAGTAGTCATACAGTACTTAGCCAAATCCACACAGCCTCTAAATTCTTCCTCTACCTGATTAGGACGTACTACCAGATGGCCTTCAGAAATCGTAAACTGGCGTACTCTGGTCAAACCATGCATCTCACCGGAATCCTCGTTCCTGAAAAGAGTGGATGTCTCACCATAGCGACAAGGCAAATCCCGATAAGATTTCTGGCTCTGCTTATATACATAATATTGGAAAGGACAGGTCATGGGGCGAAGAGCAAATACCTCAGCATTTTCATCCTTTTCATCTCCCAGTACAAACATTCCCTCTTTATAGTGATCCCAGTGGTCGGAAATCACATACAAATCCCTCTTTGCCATTAGAGGAGTCTTGGTTCTCATATATCCCCTTTTCTCCTCCTCATCTTCAATCCAGCGCTGCAGAATCTGAATCATCTTGGCTCCCTTGGGCATTAACAGCGGTAAGCCCTGTCCGATGACATCCACAGTTGTAAACAGCTCCATTTCTCTGCCCAGCTTATTATGATCCCTCTTCTTTACATTTTCCAGATACTCCAGATAGTCAGCCAGCTCCTCCTTTTTCTGAAAAGCAGTACCATAAATACGCTGAAGCATGGGATTTTCCGATTTTCCTCTCCAATAAGCTCCGGAAGAGGAAATCAGCTTGAATGCTTTTATGCCCTTTGTACTCAGCAAATGAGGTCCGGCACAAAGGTCCACAAAATCCCCCTGACGATAAAAGGAAATCTCTGCATCCTCCGGTAAATCCCGAATCAGCTCTACCTTATAGTTTTCTCCTCTTTCCTCCATATAGTGGATTGCTTCCTCTCTGGGCAGGGTAAATCGCTCCAACTTTCTTCCTTCCTTAATAATTTTCTTCATCTCCGCTTCCAGCTTGTCTAAATCCTCACGACTAAAGGGAGTATGATCAAAATCATAATAAAAGCCTGTATCAATACTGGGACCAATTGCCAGCTTTGCCTCCGGATACAGTCGCTTCACTGCCTCTGCCAGTACATGTGAGGCTGTATGCCTGACTACCTGCAATCCTGCCTTATCACTGGCCGTCAGAATATTCAGACTACAATCCTTGTCTACCACTGTACGCAGGTCAACTACCTGTCCATCTACCTCTCCTGCACAGGCTGCTCTTGCCAGTCCCTCACTAATCTCTGCAGAAATATCCATAATACTCATAGGTGCTGCATATTCCTTACAGCTTCCGTCCTTCAATGTAATTTTCATCTCTTTCCTCTCCTATCTTAATCTTTATTCCCAGCGAATATTGGTCATCCGCTTCGCTGCTACCCATCACCTGACACAAAAAGAAAAAAGTCCCCTACACTGCCTCTGCAATGTAAGGGACGTAAGCATCATTTACGCGGTTCCACCCTTCTTGCTCTGTTCTCATCGATTATGCTGTAAAAATTCTTGAACCTGCAAATCCGGTAATACTTGGGTGATAGAAGCTTTGCCAGATTTGCTGCTCTAAAATAACAGCAGAACAGAACCACTTAAGTTAGCCTGTAACGGGGGCACCGGATTGTATTAGAATCACTCCGAGATGGTTTTCAGATATTTTTCACCGGTATACTTCCATCTCCCTCTTAAGAATCAGTATAGTACTTACACTCATCCTATCTGAATCGGTATCCCTCTCTGTGGCTTCCCATATCCTACTCTTCTCTTCCTCATGTTAGCTCTATTTATTTTTGATTCTGCTTGTCTGTACAAAACAGGTTCTTCTCTATAATTTCTGCTGCCGAAGCTACCAGCTTACTACAGGGACGTTTGGCATAGTACTCCTCTGTCCGCTTATCTGGTCTGGCATCTTCCTCCCTTTCCTGTAATCCTAAAAGTTCCCTGCAAATCATACTTCCATTCTCTTTTCTGAAAGCATCACTCATCTGCCTTACCAGCAGATAAATCCTCTCTCTTCCCTCTTCATCAGAGGGATCTGTGTTTCCATCCTTCAAGCCTGCCAGCAGAGCCATAGCAGAAACCGCTCCACATACCTCACGCATCCTGCCCATACCGCCTCCCAGTGGACTGGCCAGCTTTAGTGCCAGTGTCCTGTCCACACCAAACAAATCTGCGTAGGTGGCAAAAACTGCCTGTGCACACCCATGTCCTGCCTCAAACAATGCCACTGCCTGTTTTATTCTGCTTTCCATAGGCTATTTCCTGGAACAGCACTTCTTATATTTCTTTCCGCTGCCACAAGGACAGGGATCGTTAGGATAAATCTTTCTTCCCTTTATAATCGTAGTAGAAGACTTCTGCTCTCTGTAGATTCTCTTTCTTGTTTCTTCATCAAAAATCTCTTTCCAAGCATCCAACTCATACAGCCAATCTGCACCTGCTGCTACCATATTTTTATACAGAAGTTCTTTATCAAAACCGAGATTTACCTGAGTGTCCTCTTCCAACTCCTCAATAGGATTGGCTTCCTTCAGGCTGTCATTGATTCCATCCAGAAATCCTGTCATGGTCATAATGTCCACGCCAAACCTTTCAGCCAACGCCTTTACACTTCCCTGAACTACCTCATCCGGGTTTTTCAGAAGCTCTGCATAAATCTCCTTCTCCTTCTGAAAATAAGTTGTCCATAGTTTCTGCAGCTCTCCTTTATCCGCTGTCTCTGAATAAGCTTTTGAATGCCACTGTTGTAATAATCCCATGATAATACCACCTTTTATTCAATATCGTATGTTTTACCACTTGTGAACTGCCCATCGTTCCAACACAATGGAAGTATAAGCACCATTCTTTCAAGGCTGATGCAAAGGGTAATGCTAAGGATAGTATATAATATTTTTGAGAAAAAGTAAATTAATTTATTCTAAACCTATCTCCCGTTTTTTCTGCATACGGTTACTAAGCATTCTGCTGTATCTGTCCGACTATCTAAAACAGTCACCATCCTGCTTCTTTCTCATATACTATAAAAAACCGAAAAGGAAACATGGACGATGAGTATGCCAAAAATCGAATGTAACGATATGGATAAATGCTGTGCTGCTGCCTCCCTGCTGCAATCCATCGCTTTAGAGGAAACGGCAATTTCCCATATTTTGAATGCAGAAGGAGAAAAATTGCAAAAGGCCGTAAAAATGGAAGACTGCAGCTATGAGGATTTACTGTGTATCAACAAATCTGTGGAGGATATGGTAGATAAGATTACCAATCTGGAGATTGTCCTGAAATCCAAGCTGGATTTAATCAGACCCATTCTGGATGACTGCGGACAGAAGCCTGATAAACCGGATAAGGATAAAGATTGCAAATCTGACTGCAAACCTAAGGATAAGCCAGAGGATAAACCGTCTGAGGGAGGTGGCTATCCCTTCTATGAAAAAGAGGCAGGAGGCAGAGTAAGCCTGGATAGTAAAACTATCGACTAGTCCACCGAATAATTAATAAACAGAATACTCGTTCTGTCTCAGAAATATTAATACTTGTCTTTTCCTTAAAACAATGATACAATTTAAAAAGCACTGATAATTCAGGTTTATCAGTGCTTTTTTCTTATACGGACACGATTCTTACATCGGCAAAAGGAGGGGTTTACTTGAGAAATATTTCCGAAAAAATCTGTATTATCTTCGTCCTGTCTGTACTCATCTATCTGGACCAGGCTGCTAAGCTTCTGGCAACAGAGCATCTGAAAGGACAGGCTCACTATTCCCTGATTCCCCATGTTCTGGAATTTGCCTATTTGGAAAATTCAGGAGCTGCCTTTGGTATTTTTTTTGGAAAGCAAACTTTTTTAATTATTTTAACTGGCTGTATTATGCTTTTACTGATTTACAAATTCTTTCATATTCCCAGAGGCAAACGGTATTTTCTGTTAAAGACTTCCTTTATCCTGATTATTAGTGGTGGTATTGGAAACCTGATTGACAGAATTTATCATGGATATGTGGTCGATTTTATCTATTTTGTTCTTATCGACTTCCCTATTTTCAATATTGCCGACTGTTATGTGTGCATCGGTATGGCACTGCTTTCTATCCTGTGCATCTTTTTTTATCGGGAGGAAGAAATTGATTTTTTATTTACTCTCCGTCCTGCTCTGGGAAAACGTTAAGTTCATGCTATCCAGCAAACTGGCTGTTATACAGCTTTGCATAAAAGCCATTAGCAGCCAGCAGCAGCTCATGATTACCCTGCTCAATAATATTCCCATCCTTCATTACCAAAATGATGTCTGCTTCCCGGATAGTGGAAAGTCTGTGAGCTACAATAAAACTGGTTCTTCCTTCCATCAATTTGGAAAAAGCATTCTGGATTTGCTGCTCTGTTCTGGTGTCAATGGAAGAAGTCGCCTCGTCTAAAATCAGCATATCCGGCTGACAAAGCATTACTCTGGCAATACATAACAGCTGTTTCTGACCTTGAGAAAGACTACCTCCATCCTCCCCAATTACCGTATCATAGCCCTCTGGCAGTCGTTTAATAAAGCTGTGAGCATGGGCTGCTATTGCTGCCTCCATTACTTCCTCCTGAGAAGCCTCCGGTCTGCCCATCCGGATATTGTCTCTAATTGTCCCTGCTTTCAGCCAGGTTTCCTGAAGTACCATTCCATAAGCAGTACGCAGACTCCTTCTTGTTACCTCCCGAATATCCTTTTCTTCTACTTTAATCCTTCCACTGTCTACATCATAAAACCGCATAAGCAGATTGATTACTGTGGTCTTTCCACAGCCGGTAGGACCCACTATGGCTACTCTCTGTCCTGGCTTTACCTTCAGATTAAACTGTTGAATCAGTTTCTTCTCCGGTACATAAGAAAAGCATACCTGTTCCAAACTGATATTCCCTTCTACCGAGGTTAAGACTGTAGCATCGGCTGCTTCAGGCAGCTGAGAGCTTTCTTCAATTAGGTCAAAAATCCTGCCTGCACAGGCCAAAGCATTCTGTAATTCTGTAATTACACCGGATATTTCATTAAAGGGCTTGGTATACTGGTTGGCATAGCTTAACAGGCAGGAAAGCTGCCCCACACTAATACCGCCCTGAATAGCCAAAAAGGCACCGGTCAGTCCTACTCCTGTATACACCAGACTGTTAACAAAACGGGTAGCCGGATTGGTGAGAGAGGAAAAAAAGATAGCCTCTAAAGAGCTTTGTTTTAGTCGCTGGTTGATTTCATCAAAGCGTTCCATCACCTGCTCCTCCTGTCCAAAAGCCTGTACTACCTTCTGATTACCTACCATTTCATTAATTAGAGCAGTCTGCTCCCCACGAATCTCTGACTGCCGACGGAACATATGGAAAGTTTTTTTCGCAATAACCCCAGCTACCAACAAGGAAACAGGAGTAATACAAACGACTACTACAGTAATGCCGGGATGAATGTTTAACATAATAAGGAGAGTACCCAAAATCGTTGCTATTCCTGTAAACAGCTGGGTAAATCCCATTAACAGCCCATCGGCAAACTGGTCTACATCCCCTGCTACCCTGCTGACTACCTCCCCATGAGGATGCCCATCAATGTATTTTAAGGGCAATATCTGCAGCTTCTGAAATGCTTCCTCTCTAATATCCCTGACGATAGCATAGGTCATCCTGTTATTACATACATTCATCACCCACTGAGCACTACCAGTGACTACCATTATCACTGCCATTTTTTTTAAAATTTGTAGGATGCCGGAGAAATCCACTTTTCCCCTTTCAATAATTAAATCAATGGCATCTCCTATTAGAATCGGCAGATATAGGGTAAGCACCACTGTTATCGCTGCCATTCCTATGGAAATTCCCAGATACATCCAGTATTTTTTGATATAACGCAGTACTTTAATGAGGATTTCCTTCTGTCTCTTCCTGCCTTCCATTCCCAGTCCTCCTTTTTTCCAAAAGATTTGTCTCTTCCTCTCTGTCCGTTCCACTACTTACTCAACTGTGAGAGATGGATTTCTTCATAAACTTTACAGGTCTTCATCAATTCCTCATGGGTTCCTAAACCAACCACTTCTCCATCGTCTAAAACAATAATAAAGTCTGCATGCATCACAGAGGCTGTTCTCTGGGATACAATAAACACGGTAGGCTTTCCCTCCATCGTTCGGATAGCCTGTCTAAGCCTCGCATCTGTAGCATAATCCAAAGCAGAAGCACTGTCATCCAAAATCAGAATCTCTGGCTGTCTGACCAACGCTCTTGCAATGGTAAGGCGCTGCCTCTGCCCACCAGACAGATTTTTCCCTCCCTGAGTAACTATGGCCTCCAGTCCCTTTTCCTTCTCTTCTACAAACTCTCTAGCCTGAGCGATTTCCAAGGCCTTCCACAATTCCTGTTCTTCTGCTTCTTCTCTTCCCCATAGAAGATTTTCCCGGATACTTCCCTGAAACAGTACTGCCTTTTGCATAACAATACCAATCTTTTTCCGAAGTTCCTGAAGGGAATAATCCCGAACATCCACACCATTGATTCTGATGCTTCCCTTTGTGGCATCATAAAACCGAGGAATCAAATGTACCAACGAAGACTTACCAGCCCCTGTTCCCCCTATAATTCCTACCGTTTCTCCTTTTTTTACCCGAAAACTAATATCCGTCAATGCCTCTGCTCCCGCACTATGATAGGTCAGACAAACCTTGTCGAAACAGACTGCCTCCGGATTGCTTTCTCTGTATTCATCAGAAAGATTGGCTGAGTCGTTTCTTATTTCCTTTTCCTTCATGCCAGGGCTTACTGCCAGTACAGCTTCAATTCGATTACCGCAGGCAAAGGCTTTTGTCACTGTAATAATCAAATTGGCCAGCTTAATCAGCTCTACCAGAATCTGGGACATATAATTGACTAAAGCTACCACCTCTCCCTGAGTAATATGACCTCCCTCTACCTGTAATGCTCCTATCCAAATCAGAGCTATCACTGCTCCATTGACCACCACATAGGTAACCGGATTCATCAGTGCTGCTATTCTGCCGACAAAGATTTGCATTCTGTTCAACGCATTATTTTCCTGCTGAAACTGCCTGACTTCCTCTTCTTCCTTACAAAAAGCCCGTACTACTCTAACACCTGCCAGAGTTTCTCTGGTCATACCAAGTACTTTGTCCAGTCCACTCTGTACCTTTTTATATAAAGGCATACTTACCAGCATAATCCCAAATACTACCACACACAGCAGAGGAATCGTCACCACAAAAACCAAAGCTGACTGTACGTTAATGGTAAAGGCCATAACCATTGCTCCCACTACAATAAAAGGAGAACGAAGAAACAGACGTAACACCAAATTGACACCTGACTGTACCTGATTTACATCGTTAGTCAGACGGGTAATTAGTGTAGAAGTGCCTATGCCATCCATATCAGAAAAGGATAGTTTCTGAATATGCTGAAACAATGCATGCTTTAAATCAGTAGAAAATCCTACTGCTGCCCGAGCCGAATAAAACTGAGCTGTAATAGAACAGACCAATCCTATCAGCCCTAATACAGTCATAAGCAGGCACATTTTGATAATAAAATCCCCTTCTCCCTTACCAATTCCCACATCAATAATCTGTGCCATAACCA
>JAFXJR010000021.1 GCA_017532145.1 Lachnospiraceae bacterium
CTTTTTTGTTTGCTTTTACTATCATACCACTTCTTCTACGGTATCGTCAAGTAATCCCTCGCCATCTGCAGCTGTGGTGGCCAGCCGGTCGCATCTTTCATTTTCCGGATGTCCATCATGTCCCTTGACCCAGGTAAAACGCACCTGATGAGGCTCTCCGGCCTTTAGCAGACGCTTCCAAAGGTCAATATTCTTAACCGGTTGGTTGGTACTGGTTTTCCAATTTTTTTTCAGCCACCCATCAATCCAATGCTGATTAAAGGCATCCGTCACATATTTAGAATCAGATACTACCTCCACCTGGCAGGGCTTGGTTAAAGCCTCCAGGCCGATAATTACTGCCATCAGCTCCATTCTGTTGTTGGTGGTTTTATGATAGCCTGCAGAAAATTCCCTCTCATGCAGCCTTCCCTTGGTATCCACAAACTGCAGGATGGTTCCATACCCACCTGGTCCCTCCGGATTTCCTCTGGCAGCTCCATCCGTATAAATTGTTACCTTCTGCATCCTTCTTTACTCCTTCCTGCCTACTTTTCCATACACCAGACTCCTTGCTTCAGGAAACGTCCTGCCATGGCCTCTGCCTCCTGAATCAATGCCTGTTCATACCCCATAGCCCCCAATAGACGAATGGCATTTCTGGTAGTAGCCCTACCATTTTTCAACTGATAGTTAAACACAATATCACCCTCTATCACATCTTCTTCAAAATGATAGTTATCATAATACTTTTCCAGCAAATGGGTCAGCTCTATATCATGGGTAGCGGCAAAACAGAGTACCTTCTGCCCTGCCAGGCTTTTCAGAATCTGTGTAGAGGCTGCAATCCTTTCCACTGTATTGGTTCCTCGCAGTACCTCATCTACAAAACACAAAACAGGATTACCTTCCCCGTTGGTGTCATTAAGAATACGTTTTAAGGATTTAATCTCCACAATATAGTAGCTGTCTCCTCCCTCCAAATCGTCTTTCAATGCCATAGAAGAGAAAATACGGTACAGCCCTCCCCGATAGCTTTCTGCCAGACAGGTGTGTATGGTCTGTGCCAACAGAACATTAATGGCTGCCGTTTTTAAAAAGGTGGATTTTCCTGAAGCATTGGAACCTGTAAGCAGTACTCCTCTTTGGGTACAGATGCTATTTTTCACCGGTTCTTCTATCAAAGGATGGTAGGCCTTCCTCAAGTCTATTCTTTTTTCCTCTGCATCAAAAACCGGAAGACAAAAATCCCCTTTGGCTACACGGTAACATCCAATAGCAATTACCGTCTCCACATAGCCGATTATACTAACCATCTGATCAATCGCTTCCCTGTTCTTCCTTACTTCTGAAAGCATCCTGTTAAACTGAATTAAATCCAGATGGAAGGCCATCCTGAGATAGTCCAGTAAAGCCTCTAAGGGATTGCCTGAACTGTTCATTCTACTGGGAGACATCAGAATATAAGAGCCAGACTTAAATTTATTCATTTTTTTCCGACAGTCTGCCAGCTGCTGCATTTGTTGTTGAAGAATCGGCACACGAAGCTTTTCCATATCTTCTGCATTTTTCATCAATCGGAAGATATAGGCAAAGCTGGTCAGATAAGGATCGATCTGCTTCTTACTCTTAAAGTAAGCAACAATATTTCCTGATAAGACTCCCACCACTATCAGAATACCGATTTCTACAGAAAGCAGCATGACCAAAGGAGAAAGCAGCACTGCTGCTATTCCCAGATAGTGCTTTAGATTGCTTCTTTCCCCCAGTAGTTCCAGATACTGCAGATATTCATAGATAGAATGCTTTCCTGTCTTCCCGATTCGGGCAAACAGTAGCTGATAATTTACCCTTTCATCTGTATGCTCCATAAAGAAGGACACATGTTCCTCTAAAGCCTTCAGGTCTGTCTCCTCCTGCCTGGGAGTATGAAGAAGATAATAGAGATATTCCTCTCCGGCAGCAGAATAGGTATAGTTCATATCCTGAAAAACCCGATCCATCCCCAAATCATTCCAGGTAATTGCATCAATCCGGAAGCCTTCATCTTCATGAGTCTTTAAATAATGGGACATTCTTTCCATATCTTCCTGTTTATAGCCATCCCTCCGGGGAAGAACACCCGGATTCTCTCTCAGCCATTTGGCAAATTTATGTTGTCTTTTCTTATCATCGATATATCCCTTTACCATAATCAGAGCGATGACGAAAAAGATAACCAGCATCAGCAAAATATATTCCATTCCTTTTCCTATACTCCTTTCCCGGAATCCTCAGCTTTTTTATTACCACCTGTCTTATTACTACTTACTTTCACCAGACACTTCCAGACTTTTTATCGTAAATTTTTTATAGTAAAATTTCCTGCCCAGGCTGTTGTATTTCCATAATTTTATCTTGATATTGGTTACCCAGAGGTGTCTTTTTATATTGATGAATCACCCCATATTGATCCCACATATGCATCGGAAAAACATAGTCTGTCTTTGTATGAGACAGAAAATAGTCCATTCCCCAGCCATAAGCAGCCTCCAATCTGTGATCTAATGGCACAAAGGCTACATCAAAATGCTGCCCTTCTATCTTATCGATTTCCTTTTGGTAATCTCTGGCCATATTACCATTGAAGGCAGCCGATTCTCCCTCCCAATGCCACCAGTTTAAATCTCCTGCATGGTAGATGCATTTTCCTTCTGCCCATACTAAAAAGGCTACCCCTTCATCAGTGGACCGCAGGGTCTGTATCCTGATTTCTTCCCCCTCCCCATCATCCCATACCAGGGTTTTATTTTTTCCCATAAAGGTTATCTTCTCTTTTACCTCGACAGGAATATGGTTTCTTTCCAGATATCGTTCACTTAAACGAATATCATTACTAAAAAAGAAGTGCAGCCTGTCATATTGATGAAGCAGGTTTAATGTCTTTAAGCTAAAATGGTCACTATGGCTGTGAGAAGCAAATACATAGAGCTTTTTCCTTTTGTCCCAATCAGGCAGGCTTCCTTTATAATAATCGAACAACAGTATGCAATGCTTCAGCTCCAGAGCAAATCCACTGTGGTAAATATAGGTAATTTTCATTCAATTCTCCTCCTGTTTATTAAAGCATCATTTTTTTAGAGCACACACACTGTATGGTGTAACAAAGAGATATTACCCTACATTAGATAATAGAAAATTAGGAAGCATCCACCTTGTTTATCTATGGATGCCTCCTCTTTTTTCTCTTTTATAAGAAAATGTACTTTAAAATAAATAATACTGTCAGTATATACATCAACACACTGATTTTCTTCTCCTTTGCCTTACCGGTAATCAGATTGATTATTGTCCAGGAGATTACACCGATAGAAATACCCTCTGAAATGCTATAAGCCAACGGCATGGCAATAATACAGAGGAAGGCAGGAATCGCATCACTCATGTCATTAAAGTCAATCTTTGCTACTGAACCCATCATATAAAAGCCCACAATAATCAAGGCCGGTGCCGTAGCAAAAGAAGGAATGGTTAAAAATAAAGGTGAGAAAAATATGGAAAGTAAAAAGAGCATACCTGCTGCTATTGCAGTCAGACCAGTTCTGCCTCCCTGTGTAACACCGGCTGCACTCTCTACATAAGTAGTTGTGGTAGAGGTACCCAATACTGCACCTGCACTGGTAGCAATCGCATCTGCCAGAAGAGCTCCCTTAATACGGGGCAGTCTTCCATTCTTATCCAACATATTTGCCTTTGAAGATACACCAATCAAAGTCCCCAATGTATCAAACAAATCTACAAACAGGAAGGAAAACATAATGGTAATAAAATCCAGGACTCCAATAACACTAAAATCTGCCCGAAATACCTGTCCAAAGGTTTGACCTATAGAAGAAAAATCAAAGCTTACCAAAGCGTGCGGAATGGTAGAATACCAGCCTGAATCGGGATTGGGAACATACAGCCCTGCTACCTCACAGAGAATACCCAGTATCCAGGTACCTAAAATACCAAATAAAATACCGCCCTTAATATTTTTTATCAGAAGCACGGCAGTCAGCAGTACTCCCATCAACGCCAACAAAGCAGTAATTCCTACGGTAGAAAATTCTTCTGCTGCAAACTTCTGATAGGTCAATAAGGTAGCATCATCATTCACAATCAGCTTGGCATTCTGTAAACCGATAAAGGCGATAAACAGACCGATTCCTACACTAACTGCTGATTTTAATGTCATAGGAATGGCATTAAAAATCGCTTCTCTCACATTGGTCAGGGACATAACGATAAAAATCAATCCTTCCACAAATACCGTCATCAGGGCAATCTGCCAGGAATATCCCATCTGAAGTACTACTGTATAAGCAAAATAGGCATTTAATCCCATACCCGGTGCCAAAGCAAAGGGATAATTGGCCAGAAGTGCCATAGTCAACGTTCCTAAAAAGGAAGCCAGAGCTGTGGCAATCAATACGGCATTTGCATCCATGCCAGCTGCTGAAAGAATATTGGGATTGACAGCCAGAATATAGGCCATCGTCATAAAGGTGGTGACACCGGCCATAATCTCCGTTTTGACATTCGTCCCATTTTCCTTCAGTTTAAATAGTTTCTCTAACATCTCTCCTCTTACCTCCTAAAAAATTGGTTTCTGTAAGTACTATATATTTGCTTTTGAAAAAGCGCAAATCCATCTCTGGAATTTACGCTTTTTCTACTGACTTTTTTATTCTATCTATACTTGTTCTATTTGTCAATGGCATAGGAGGAATAGGATTGTGTTTTTCTGCATCCAAAACAAATATCCTATCGCCATAGGCGATTTTCATGGATTTTTACATCGTAACGGTGAGGGTACTGAACAATTACGATATTCCTGAATAATCTCATTAGCTTTCTCATAGATGGCTTCCGGCTCCTCAGATATTAAAAATCTACCATTCCGATATAGAATCCTTCCATGAATCATCGTTAGCTTCACATTCAGTTTACTGCCACTATACACCACATTTTTTGCGATATGATTCATGGGCTGCATATTCGGCATATGTAAATCCAAGAGAATCAGGTCTGCCAGCTTCCCTTTTGCCAGCACATCAACTTGCGGCAGCCTCATGGCATAAGCACCATTGACGGTAGCCATTTTCAATACCTCCATGGCATCTACTGCCGAAGCATCCCCGGTAGACAGCTTAGCCAGCCCGGTTACCAGAAACATCTCCCGGAACATATCCAAACAGTTGTTACTGGCTGGTCCATCTGTACCAATAGCTACATTTAATCCTTTCTTTAAAAATTGACTGATAGGAGCAATCCCACTGGCCAGCTTCAGGTTAGAAGCCGGATTAGTAATCACACTTACCCGTTTTTCTTGGAAGATATCCATCTCCTGCTCCGTCAGCCAGACACCATGATAGATACCACCTCCATATTCAAACATTCCCAACGAGTCTAAAAAACATCCCGGTGTCATCCCCCAGCGTTCCAGACACCCCTTTACCTCTGCCTGAGTCTCAGACAGATGAACATAGACCGGCTGTTTTCTTTCGGATATAAAAGCGGCAATCTGCTCCATCAGCTCTCTCGAACAGGTGTACTCTGCATGGAAGCCGGGTAAAAAACTAATCAACGGGTCGTTGCCATTTAACTTCTCCCACCATCTGCCCATCAGCTCTACAGACTGACTAAAATTATTTACTGCTCCTGTTAATACACAACGCATCCCCATTTCACTACAGGCTCTGGCAATGCTTTCCGGTGTAAGATACATATCAAAAATAGAAGTAATCCCACTGGTCAGATATTCCAATACTGCCAGCTTAGTGAAATGATAAATGTCTTCCGATGACATTTTTGCTTCAATAGGAAATACCCTCTCGTTTAGCCATGCCTGCAGGGGAAGATCGTCTGCATAAGAACGAAGCAGTGTCATCCCGGAATGAGTATGGGCATTCTTAAATCCAGGCATAAGCAGATTGCCGTCACAGTCGATTTCCTCATCCCAACAGAGAGTAGGCTGTTCCTTGTTCTTTTCTCCTACATAGACAATTTTCTCCTGTTCCACCCAAACCTCCCCCTGAATTATGGGACGATTCGTTTCCATGGTCAGGATTCTTGCGTTGAAAAAACGTATCCTCATCGCCTTCCGACTCCTTTTCAAAAAGGTCAACACCATGTATTCCACGATTCATCCCCCCACTTGTAGAAGAAGTAGGGGAATTTCTTGTTCATCGTGTGTTAAAACCGCTTAACTGACTCTGCTACCAATCGGGTAAACAAAGGAGCGGCCTTATCTGCTGCTTCCTGTACCTCTGCATGGGTGAGAGGCTGTGCTGTCATCCCAGCTGCCAGGTTACATACACAAGAAATTCCACAGATTTTCATTCCGGCATGATTAGCAGCAATGGCTTCCACTGCTGTACTCATCCCCACTGCATCAGCACCCAAGAGACGAGCCATGCGAATCTCTGCCGGAGACTCGAAGGAAGGACCCGTCAACTGCAAATAGACGCCTTCCTTTAGAGGAATCTGTAATTCCTTTGCCGTCTGTCTGATGATTTCCTGCAATGCAGGCTGGTATACCGTACTCATATCCGGAAACCGGGTACCTAACTCCTCTATATTAGAGCCAATCAGTGGATTAGGGGCAAAGCAGGCAATATGGTCAGTAATCAGCATCAGGTCTCCTGCCAAAAATCCTTGATTTACTCCACCGGAGGCATTAGTTAAAAACAGAATTTCAGCTCCCATCAGCTTCATCAATCTGACCGGCAATACCACATCTCCAATGGGATACCCTTCATAATAATGTACCCGTCCCTTCATACATACTACAGGCACATCCCCTACATAGCCAAAGACAAACCGTCCTGCATGTCCCGGAACAGTGGATACAGGAAATCCCTCAATTTCGCTGTAGGAAAGCTCTGCTTCTATTTGGATGGTATCGGCAAAATCTCCCAATCCGGATCCCAGTATAATAGCTACCTTTGGCTGAAAGCTTATCTTTGTACAGAAGCTTTCATAGCATTTCAATAACTTATGATAATCTGCATTCATCATGGAAACTCCTCCTTTATCATGATGTATTTTCTATTCTGAAAAAGCGCAAATCCACTGCTGGAATTTACGCCTTCTTCACCAATATTGTGAACTGCTCCGACCATTGATAAAAGCCGAAAAAGCTCAGACTGCTGCTTAATCTGTTCTATATAATTATATTCTATCTATACTTTTTTTATTTGTCAATGAGAATAGGTTGACTCATCTAAATAATAATGCAAACCATACCTCCATTACTGTCATTAACAATCTTCTGCATGGTTTCCTGCAATTTTACTTGACTTTCCTCTCCTATCATAGCAATTTTACCACTGATTCCATCATTGACCAGCTGTTCCACCGTTTTGCCAAAAATATTGGTTTCCCAGATACCCTCCTCTCCGGTATCTGCATCGGAAATATAACGAATCAAATCCTCTGCCTGCTCCTGAGTACCTACAATAGGAGAAATCTCGGTTTCAATATTGGCACGAATCATATGGATACTGGGACTTTCTGCCTTAATCTTTACCCCAAACTTATTGCCATGACGAATAACCTCCGGCCGATCCAAAACGATTTCACTGCGTTCCGGTGTTACTACACCATACCCCTTATACCGTACAGCTTCTACTGCATGAAGTACCTTGGCATACTCCTTTTTCATCTGTGCCATCTCCCGCAAAACGGACAGAAGCTGATATTCACTACTGATATTTTCCCCAATCAAATCACTTAACATCTCAAAATAATAAGTATCATCTACATCCAGAGTGACGCAGACACAGCCGCTTGCCATATCCACCCCATCTATCTTACATTTTCTGATATATTCACTTTCTAAATCCAGACTTCCGGAGGCCACATCCTTTACCTGCCCGATTCTTCCCATCAGTTCCTTAATCTGGGTAATCATATCTGCCTTCATCCGATGATTACTTGGCAGCATTTCCACCCATTTGGGCATATAAAATTCAATCATCGTCAGAGGAAACTCATGAAGTACCTTTTCAATGATCTGATGAATATCCTCCTTCTTCAATTGTTCACAGTTGACAGGTAAGGCACTGACCTGGTATTTTTTACTGATTTCCTCTGACAGCCGAATTGCCTCATCCCCATAGGGTCTCACCGTATTGACCAATACCAAAAAAGGCTTTTGCAGTTTTTTCAGTTCCTGAATCGTCCGTTCCTCTGCACTTACATAGTTTTCTCTGGGTATTTCTCCAAAGCTGCCGTCACAGGTAACAACGATACCAATGGTGGAATGGTCGGTAATTACCTTGCGGGTACCAATTTCAGCAGCCTGAGTAAAGGGAATCTCTTCTGCTGACCATGGTGTTTTTACCAGACGCTCCACCTCATCCTCCATATGACCACTGGCTCCTTCTACCATATAACCCACACAATCGATTAAACGTACTTTAACATCAATATCTCCGCTTATGGTAATTCCTGCTGCTTCTTTGGGAATAAACTTAGGCTCTGTAGTCGTAATCGTCTTTCCTCCGGAGCTTTGCGGAAGTTCATCCTGCGCCCGCATCCGTTCATGCTCCTCCTGTATATTCGGCAGTACCATAATATCCATAAAACGCTTGATAAAGGTAGATTTTCCCGTACGTACCGGTCCAACCACTCCTAGGTAGATTTCTCCTCCCGTCCTGGACTGTATATCCTGATACAGATTATGTGTATGTATTGTATCCATATGAACAAGCTCCCCTTCCATATATACTGATACAATATATGAAGAGAAGCCTGTCGTTATACCTTCTAGTCGTTATACCAACAGAATCTTCCGGAAGTTCTTCTTTCCTCTCTTTAAAATAAGCCCTTCCTTTAACTGACTGCTGTTAAATACTGCTTTTATGTCTGTCACCTTTTCACCATCCACAGACACACCGCCCTGTTCTACTGCCCTACGGCCTTCCGACCGGGAAGCTACCAGACCGGAAACCGTCAGCATCGTCAGAATATCTATGGTATCCTCTGTCAATTGCTCCTGTGTCAGTTCAGCAGTGGGCATATCAGCTGCATTCCCACTGGAAAATAAAGCTCTGGCACTTTCCTTTGCTTTATTCGCCTCATCCTCTCCATGAATCATTTTGGTTAGCTCAAAGGCCAGAATCTCCTTAGCCTGATTCAGATCACTACCCTCCCAACGATCCATTTCGTCAATTTGCTCCAAGGGCAGGAAGGTCAGCATACGGATACATTTCAACACATCTGCATCTGCTACATTCCTCCAGTACTGGAAAAATTCAAAGGGAGAGGTTTTATTCGGATCCAGCCATACGGCTCCCTTTTGAGTCTTACCCATCTTCTTTCCCTCTGAATTTAACAGCAGGGTAATCGTCATGGCATAGGCATCCTTACCCAGCTTTCTTCTAATCAGCTCTGTACCTCCCAGCATATTGCTCCACTGGTCATCACCGCCAAACTGCATATTACAGCCATATTTCTGGTATAACACATAAAAGTCATAGCTTTGCATAATCATATAGTTAAACTCCAGAAAGCTCAATCCCTTTTCCATCCGCTGTTTATAGCACTCCGCTGCCAGCATACGATTCACGCTAAAGTGGGCTCCTACCTCTCTTAATACCTCAATATAGTTTAAATCCATCAGCCAGTCTGCATTGTTGACCATCATAGCCTTTCCATCAGAAAAGTCGATAAATTTGCTCATCTGTGCCTTAAAGCAGTCACAGTTATGCTGAATGATTTCCGGTGTCATCATAGTACGCATATCACTTCTGCCGGAGGGGTCTCCAATCATGCCTGTACCACCACCAATTAAAGCAATCGGCTTATTGCCTGCCATCTGGAGACGCTTCATCAAACATAGAGCCATAAAATGGCCTACATGCAGACTGTCTGCAGTAGGGTCAAAGCCAATATAAAAGGTGGCCTTTCCATTATTGATTAATTCCTTAATCTCCTCTTCATCGGTTAACTGAGCTAAGAGTCCCCTTGCCTTTAATTCTTCAAATACTGTCATTTTTCTACTCCTTTCCAAACCTTCGCTGTTATCTTTGTTTTCCTTTTCCCCAAAATCAAACAGGGAATGACAAAATATTTACTACAAGAAAAAAACCGCCCCATGCATCTAACATAGGACGGCTTTTCTCCGTGGTACCACCTAATTTTACAGAAAACTTTCATCTTCTGCCTTTGCGGGTATCCGTCAACAGACTTCCTCCCTGCTCTTAACGCGAGTCATACGTCACCACCTACTAAAGTCTGGCTTCTACCAGCTTATTCTGCCGTGCAGCTCCCGGATGTATTCACAAACAGCTTTCCCTGCACCTCTCATCAACCGGTTGCTTTCTGTAGATTCCACTGTCCGCTACTTCTTCCGTTCGTAGCCTTTTGATTCTGTTTTATTTTACATATTTATTAGCAAAACGCATCAGCATTGCTGCACACTCTGCTCTGGTTGCCTCTCCCTTAGGATCCATACGGAAGGAGGTTTTTGCCTCATCATTAGGCTTACCCGTAATCATCTCTACTGCAGTTGCCCACTGCATATACTTCACTGCCCATTCACTTACGCTCTTTGCATCGGTAAAGGTACTTAAATCCTTTTTATCACTCACATTGTACTTGCATACATTTGCATACTCATAAAGCATCTTGGCAATCTGTTCACGGGTGATATTTAAATCGATACCGAAGCTGCCATCTCCCATACCCGATACAATCTTATTCTGGTAAGCCCAGATAATCGCATTACTGTACCACTTACCAGCAGGTACATCGGAGAACTGCTGCTTAAATTCTACCTTTGGCTCTCCTGCCATACGATAGAGAACGGTAGCAAACATGGATCTGCTCAGTGGACGATCCGGCTGGAACTGAGTAGTATTGGTAATTACTCCCATAATCTCTCTGTCATATACATATTTTACACTTTCATACTTCCAGTTATTCGGAATAACATCCACATCCGTGATATTCCATTTCTTTTCCTTAATTTCAGCCTCTTCCAAGCCATTAATTGCTGTTTGCAGAGCCTTCTGTGCTTTATCTACATCTGCCTGAGTTGCTTTCGTATTGGTCAGCATACCTTGGGCTGCCTTTAAGGCATCACTAAAGGTTTTCCAGCTGGCATCCGTGTAATTACCCTGTTTCTTATCTTTGTTTGTATTAACCAGAGTCTGAAGAGTGGCCTTATTGACCTTAACCGGCTCAGGAGTTGTCATTGTCTTCAAGCTATTTGCTGCATTCTGCAGAGCAGTTTTCGCTGCATCCACTTCTTTCTGAACAGCATCTTCCTTAGCCAGTACGGCTTGGGCTGCTTTCAAGGCATCACTAAAGGTCTTCCAGCTGGCATCCGTATAATTTCCCTGAGTCTTATCCTTATGCATATTAACCAGCGCCTGTAACACAGACTTATCCATTATCTCATCTGGTGTATCTGGTGTCTCAGGTGTCTTTGTTTGTAAACCATCCACTGCTGTCTGAAGTGCTGCTTTTGCTTCATCCACCTCATCCTGAGTTGCCTTTTCCTTAGCCAGTACTTCCTGTGCGGTTGTTAATGCCTGATTAAAGGCTGTCCAACTGTCATCTGTATAGTCTCCCTGGGTCTTATCTGCATGAGCATTAACCAGAGTCTGTAATTCTTGCTTATTTACAGCAGGCATTTCTTCTCCTATAAACTCATTGCCATAAAGCACTATTTCTGCAATACGGGCATATCGGTCATTTTCTTCTGCAATACGTCCTACTGCACCCTTAACTGTCAGTTTTACATATTTTGCAGGAACAGCTTCTTCAAAGGAAGTACTTACGAGTATATTGGCATTTTGCTGATAGGCAGCTGCATCAACTGTCCCTGAATGTACCAGAGTCCAGTCTTCTCCATCCTCACTGACAGAAATATCAAAGGAAGTAACTCCTCCATTTTTCAATGTGTGGGAGATAAAGTCTAACTTACCAACCTTATAAGTGCCATCCAGGGTCATTACCAAATCCTTAGGCAGTCCTACATTACCTCCACTGTAGGGTGATTCCCAATAGCTTCCTAAATCACCATCAAAGGCTTTATCCGCTGTATTCTGCTCACTATAGAGTCCCTCTGCTGAAATCCTGCTGCTGGGAATTTCCATGAAAATCTCAGGTACACCTGTCTCTGAGGTATCAGTAGTAATCAGGCTGAAATCGGGTCCAATTAAGTCTACCAGTGTTAAGTCCATTACCGCAGCATCAGAAGTGGAAATCTCCTGCTTTGCCTTCATGGTAATGGTTGCCAGCACACCGGAGCCGCTAAACAGATTCCTGTCTCCTCTGTTTGCATACGCCAGATTGTAGTAAGCCGTACCATCTTCATAGGTTTTGTTAACATTCATATCCTCCATGTCAGCAATGTCGCCACTTGGACTAATGGAAACAAACTCTACCTTCTCAGGGTCATAAGGCAGTACATGACCAAAGGCATTTAAATTCGCTACTGAATCTGCATATACCGTAATCTCAAAGGTTTCCTCTGCTGCCACCGTCTCCTTATCAGGGATGAGATAAATATTACCTGCCACATTACCTCTCTTGGAGGTACCTCCATCCAACTGGAACATGGTAAAGGCATAGTCATATACATCATAGATATTATTATTATTAATATCCCCATAACGCTTTTGAATCTGGTCAACAAAAACTGCTCCATCCTTTGGTGAAGTACCCAGATAGTTACGCATATTGGTATAGTCTCCATCAAGGACAGTGGTATTCTTATTGGTACTTCCTACAGCAAAGGCTCTGGTTCCATCCTTTTTATGAACAGCCAGCTCATTACAAGAGAAAAATCCTCCCTTGGACTCCTTTGTAATCAGCTTTACATAGCGGGCAGCCACATCTGTAAAGGTAACTGTCTTTATATTTTCTTCCAAGGGTCCTTGTTCATTATAGGTCCATGGAGTTTCTGTACCATCCTGTCTCTTTATCCAATGAACTCCATCCAGACTGGTATAAACATCCATCTTTGTTACTAACCCATTTCCATAGTTATCTCCTCTGGGATAGTATTCAAACTTATCCAATTCATAAGCTGCTCCCAAGTCAATAATCACAGGAGTCTGTTCTGTTACCACATTACCTGTAGAGTGGAACATGGTTTCAACATTGTGGTCAGTAGCATGAGCAAGTGCACCCCACTGGTCTCCCCCTGTAAAAATGATTTCCATATCCGGTACATTTCTCCAGGGGTCTTCCTTGGAAGAAGTTACTACCTCCTCAGACCAATCAGAATATCCATCTGCATTTCTTGCACGTACCTTGTAGGTATGCTGAGAATTGTACTCCAAATCTACATGCTCAAACTCTGTTACATTGCCTACTGTATTAACGATACCATCCACCATAACTTCATAGCTGGTAGCATCTGCTACTTCATCCCAGGTCAGTTTAATACTGGTAGGAGTTTTGTCTTCTTCTGCCGCTGTTAAATTAGCAGGAGCAGTGAGACTGGTATTTTCTTCATCCTTGGAAAGATTTCCTTCATTGGCAAACCCATTGATGGTGAGAGTCTGTTCATTTTCCTGACTGTTAGTTTTTGCAAGTTTTACATACAGCTTAGGTGCAACTTCCACATCTGCTACCATTGCTATCATCTGTGTTTCCTTTTCAGGAGCATAGGTTTCTATGGAAGGATTCGCATCATAGAAATAAAGTACCTGTCCTTCTTCTGGCTCTGTTGTATCAAACTCTTCCTTAGAATTTACTTTTTTCTCATTTAATTGCTGATTTCCATTCTTAGCTACAATGGAAGTAGGTTCTTTAGATACATTTACAATAAAAGTAGTGGTCTTTTGACTGTCATAATCCTTATAAGTTCCAGTAGAAGCCTTTGCTGTTAGTGTAGCCGTATCTCCTTCCACCTTTGACTCATAAACCGTCTTGACATGCTCACCATAGGAAATATTATCAATCACTCCATAGTCTGCATCAGTAACAGAATCATTTTCCACATATTTACCATCATCCTCATATACGGTATAAGAAGATGTTCCTGCCGGCCAGAACTCTACAAATCTCTTAGTTTTATCAATTTGGCTAGGATTATTATTCTCGTTATACATAGGAATAATGGCGCCATTTTTCACAAATACAGGCAGTTTCCATAAAGGAGCATCAAAGTTATTCAGAGTCTGTCCGCCCCGATACTGCTCACCAGTAAAATAATCAATCCAAATCTGATCCTTGTCGGGCAGATAGATTCCATTCCTTACATCATCCCCATTTTCCTCTTTAGCAGCTGTTTCTGTATAAATAGGAGCAATTAACAGATTTTCTCCCCACATATACTGATACTGCATAGCAGTCTCATTATAGGTATGCTCATCCTCCGGATACTGCAGGAACATAGCACGAACCATGGGCAGTCCGGTATCTTCATTTCCTGTATCAATATTCGCTGCTGCAGCTGCATTGGTATAAACATAAGGCATCATGCGGGCTTTCAGCTTTAAGTACATACGGGAAATGCCTGTATAGGGATCACCGAAGGTATAAGGCATCTTGCCATAGCTTCCCCAACCATCCATATTTAACATCTGAACCGAAAAGGCCTTCCACTGGGTATCACGGGTAGCAATCAAATCGCTTCCGCCAAAAATACCATCCATATCACTTCCAATATTCGGATTACCGCTGAGAGACTGCCCAATATAGGTAGGAATATGGAAACGGATATATTCCCAGTTTCCTCCATACTGATCTCCTGTCCACACACTCATAAATCTCTGGGAGCCTGCCCAGCCATCCAGGGAAATAATATTTGGTCTATACTTTAACTCTTCCACTATGGTATCATAGGCAAATTTTACGCCATTTAAACCAAAAGAATATCCAGCTCCCACCCAGGCCACATCTGTTTTTAAGGTGGTAATACCGCCAATGCTCACCTCCTTCTGGAAATCACGAAGCAGATGCCACTCTGTCGCAGCATTAGAATCCGGAGTTAAATTACTTTGAGTCCAAAGACCTGTTTCAATACCTTTTGACCGCGCATATTCTGTAAAATTTTTCAGGTTGTTTACATTGGCTTCAATAGCAGCCAGTCTTTCTGTAGAACTATTACCATTTGCCTCCACACCACCAGTTTTCCTGTAACCATTTTGTCCATAACCACAGCCATAACCATCATTAGGCAGGAAATAGCCAAATGGCATATCATAAGTTTCATAATCATCAATCACTGCTCTTGCAGAATACTTCTCTGGTGTAGAAACATCGGAGGGGAACAAATCCACATGAACACTTGGTTTTTCTCCATTTAATGACTCTACCTGTGTACCTGCCTCCAAACGGTAGGAAGCGCTCATTCCGCTTTCAAACATGGAGTTTCCCTCAGAGGCAGCAGAATCACTGCCCTTCCAGGTCCATTTCTTGCTTCCTGATTCATCTGACCAGGAATCTCTGTTATAGCAGTTTAAATGACCTTCATAAAAGCCATACTCAGGCAGAAGCACGGGATTTCCTGTGACCTTAAAATATCCCTGTAAAATATCCTGTACTACCTGGGCTTCATTTGTTCCATCAGAAAGGAAGAAATAAGCATCATATTCACTTTCATTATGTACTGCTCTGACAGAATCCGGCCTATTATTTCCAAAATCATAATTACCCTGGGCAAAGGTGTTTCTTAAAATACCATAGCCCTCTGTGGTATAATAAAAGGGATTAGGGGAAGATACATTATTATTCTCCCACTTATTTTCATTTACAATATTAATAGTATCTCCCGTATGGATAAACCGTCCGTTCTGGGTTCCACCGCCAAAGAACTGCTCGTCTGTCTGCTTTGCTACAGTCTGTACAGTGGCTTTGTCGTTAATAATCAGACCATCCTTTTCCTCCATCACCACCTGATCCTTATAAAGAACCGTCATTACCGCAGTACTCTTATTAAATTTAATTTTGGTCTCACCGCTGGTAATCACAACTTCTGTATCCGTTTCACTGACACTCGCTTCCGGATGGGTATATTTATCCGATTCATCCGGATATTGGGGAATTTTTGCTACATGATTGACATCACGAGGCGTAGCATACTTGCTAAAGGTACCAGTAGGGTCTACATTGTAGCGGAAAATTCCATCCTCCAAAAAGGTGATTTTTGCCGTTACTGCATTATCATTAAAGCTTACCTTTACAATATGGGCGTCACTCTCATCCACCTGTGCTGAGGTAACACTTTCTAACTCTCCTCTGAAAACCGTATTTGCATAGACAGGTGCAGGAATAGCAAACGGGGGAAGAAGGAGTCCTGCTGCAGTTAAAACAGATACAATCTTAGCAGCAGTTTTTTTTCTTAATTTTTTATTAAATCTCATAGTCCTCTCCTTTGTGTATACAGATTCATCCGTGCAGGATTAATCTGACCATTATCGTTCTTTTTTTCCTTGAAAACAATTTTTTACTTATTTTTCTCCCTTGAATCCCTCCTTTACCCTGACGAACTGCAGTCTGCGAATTGCAGAAGTATATAGCAAACTACTTTATCCTACAGCAATCTGCCGGCATAAGTATCTAAAGTCAGTTAACAGGAACCTGAATATTGTTATCCTGAATCCACTGGTCAAAAACGTCTTCTCCCACACCCAAATGATAAGTATCCAGATAACTGCTGTTTTTCCCATCCTCTACATAAAATACACCGGGAACAGTATTAAACTCTTCAAAATAACTGGATACAATCGCTCTGTTTTCTTCCTCACCGGTTTCTTCATAGTCCAAAATCACCTGATACATTAAAATATTGTGTTCCTTATTATATTCTACCAGCATATCATGAAAATCATGACAATAGGGACAGGTAGTCGTAACAAAAGAAATCAGAAAAGTTTCTCCTGCTGCCAGCATATTTTCCATCTGGGCCATTGTAATACTGGAAATCACACCCTGAGTATGATGCGTTTTCTCTTCCTGTGCTGGACTTTCCTGAACTTCCGTTTGGACTGATTCCTGACTGTTGCTTTGGTCTTTTTCTACGGATTGTGGATGGCTGTCCATACCACAGGCAGAAGCAAAGAGACTGATTCCCACTGTGATGACCATACATTTTATCCACTTTGTACAACTATGGCTCATAATATGCCTCCTTTGTTGCTACAATCACTCTATTCCAAAATATTATAGTATGTTTAATCAAATATACCATATATTTCATATCTTATCAATAGTATTTTGTGAACAATGACAAAAGCAGTTATCTGATTTTTTTGTATCTCATCAGATATACTGCTTCCTTGTGTGTCGATCATTTATTTATCATCAGCTTCACCATAGCTTGATTTAAACCGTCTACTGTCAGCTTATACATAGGCAGAAGCTTCTTAATTGCTGTCTCTGCCTCCCGCCAGGGTGCATGTCCCGGTGCCATCTTGGGATTCATCCAAACGATTTTTTTATAGTGGCGTTTCATTAACAGCAGCCAGTCCATCCCCGACAATCCTCCATTGGGTCCTCTGTAGTTTCCAGTGGGAGAATACAGTTCTTCTGGAGCCATGGCAGCATCTCCTACAATAATTACCTTATAGTCACTGTCTAAGTTGCGGAACATCCACTCTGTATCAATCCAGTCTCCATTTTCACATTCCGGTGTCTTATACAGCTTACTATAGATACAGTTATGAAAGTAATAGGTTTTCACATCCTTATAATGATTGGATTTATGGACGGCCTGGAATAGCTCACTCAGCAGAGTGGTATAGGGAATCATGGTTCCTCCCGAATCCATTAATAGCAACAGCTTGACTGCATTCTTTCTGGGCTTTTCCATAACAATCTGCAGACAGCCTCCATTGTTACAGGTTTTATCTACCGTTCCATCAATATCCAACTCCGTTTTAGGAATATCCAGTCGGGTAGAAAACTGGCGCAGCTTCCTTAAGGCTACCTGAAACTGCCGGTTATCAATAATCTTATCATTTCTAAAATCCCGATACTTCCTTGCTCCTACCACCTGAAAAGCAGACTGATAGCCTGTGGTTCCTCCTACACGGACACCACCCACGTTTCCTCCCATATTGCCAAAGGAGGATTTTCCCATGGTACCAATCCAGAAGCTTCCCCCATTATGCTCACTGTCCTGATCCTTCAGCCGCTGCTTAAACCGGGTTTCCACATCCTCCTTGTCAATCTGAACCTCTTCCATCTGATTTAAATGCTTTCTGGCTTCCTCATGTGCCAGCTCCATCATATCCGACTTATCCAGCCACTTCAACATATTGGCTGTAATTTCATTATCGGAAGCCACCCCCTTAAAATGCTCCTCAAACGCTAAATCGAACTTATCATATTCTGTCTCACTCTTCACCAGAATCATCCTGGCCAGATAGTAAAACTGTGTCAGACTGCTACTACAAAGTCCTTTATCCAAAGCCTCTTGCAGAGTCAGCCACTCGGTTAACGTTACCTTTAACCCCTTGGCCTTCAGCGTATCAAAAAATTTACCAAACATACCCCTCTCCTCTATCTATACCCTGCTCTTTACCGTCTCTATATCCTCATCCTTTTTCACAATCACTCCCACAAAAGGCAGTTCCTTTTGAATTTTATCCAGGGGAATACCTCCCAGCTGCAGGGCATTAACCCAGTCAATCAACTCTGAGGTACTGGGCTTTTTCCTCACATCCTTAATCGAACGAATCCAGTAGAATACTTCCATCGCATTTTTCAACAGATTTTCTTCAATATCCGGATAGTGGGTCTTTACGATTTCCTCCATTAAGGTTTCATCCGGAAAATCAATAAAGTGGAAGATACACCTTCTTAAAAAAGCATCCGGCAGTTCCTTTTCCGCATTGGAGGTAATAATCACAATGGGCCTCTGCTTTGCCTTTACCGTTCGTTTCGTTTCATGGATATAAAACTCCATCTGATCCAGTTCCCAAAGCAGGTCATTAGGAAACTCTAAATCAGCCTTGTCGATTTCATCAATCAACAGTACCACCTGTTCTTCACTTTCAAAAGCCTCTCCCAGCTTACCAAGCTTAATATATCGGGCAATATCGTCTACTCCTTCTTCTCCAAACTGTCCGTCATAGAGTCTTTGAATCGTATCATAAACGTACAGTCCCTCCTGTGCCTTAGTCGTAGACTTAATATTCCATATAATCAACTTTTTTCCCAGAGACTTTGCCACTGCTTCTGCCAACATCGTCTTTCCTGTTCCAGGCTCTCCCTTAATTAAAAGAGGCTTTTGCAGTGCAATGGCTACATTTACACTGGCCATTAGTTCTTGAGAAGCTACATATTCTGATGTACTGGAAAATCCTTGTTTTAACTCACTCATTGTTTTGTTCCTAATCCTTTCTATCCTTATCCTTTTCTTTAACATTCCCTCAACTAAAGCAGGGGAATTTTTCCATATTCATCTAATGAAAAAATTCTACCACAAGGAATAAAAATTGTCCATCTCAATTACTCATGTAAAGGCGATGGACAGATAGTTAGTTACTTTTCCCCCGTACCACACACTCCGCTACGGGGTGTGGAGAGAACAATCAATTCAGCTGATGCATCGCCACAGGTAACTTTATATGCAGGATGCAAGCGATGACTGTTACCATTTACCGGTCAGCTGGATGAAGAGTGAACGGTAACGATAAGTATGCTATTCCCAGCTTAATTCCGGATTTTCCAGCTTTTTATCCCTAATCATCAAATCTCTGACGGCATGGGCAGCAGGTTTTCCTTCAAAAAGAACGGCGTTGACCTGCTCAATAATCGGCAGCTGAACCTGATATTTTTTTGCCAGAGCCATGGCAGCCTTGGCTGAATGTACACCTTCCACTACCATGTTTACCTCCTTCATGGCCTCCTCCATGGCATAGCCCTTTCCAATCAGAATACCTGCCCGCCGATTTCTGGAATGCATGGAAGCACAGGTAACGATTAAATCACCCATACCCGTCAGTCCATAAAAGGTTTCACTACGACCGCCCATTACCAGTCCAAGTCGGGCAATCTCTGCAATTCCTCTGGTAATCAGAGCCGCCTTGGTATTGTCTCCATAACCCAGTCCATCTGCAATTCCTGCTGCCAGAGCCACTACATTTTTTAAGGCTGCTCCCAGTTCAATACCCAGCATATCCGGACTGATGTATACCCGAAATACTTCATTCATAAAGAGTGTCTGCAGATATTCTGCTGTTCTTCTGCTCCCTGCCCCTACGACAATCGTTGTGGGAATCCCTCTGCCTACCTCCTCTGCATGGGAAGGACCCGATAATACAGCTACCTGAGCCTGAGGAATCTCCTCCTGTATCACTTGAGACAGGGTATACAAGGTACCCTCCTCTATCCCCTTGGCCACATCTACAATGATTTGCCCTTCCTTTACATACTCCTTCATCCTATGGGCAGTACTTCTGGTAAAAGGAGATGGCACCGCTAAAACCAGTATGTCTTTTCCCTGAACAGCTGCCTGTAAAGCTGTAGTAAATATCATATCCTCCGGCAGTTTAACACCAGGAAGCTTCTGCCCATGCTCATGCGTCTCCTCCAGCATCCTGATTTCTTCCTCCAGTGCCGACCACATCGTCACCTTATGTCCGTTTTCATGGAGCAGCAACGCCAGTGCAGTTCCCCAGCTCCCTGCTCCAATTACGCCCACCTGTTGTCCCATTCTATCATCCTTTTCTTTCTTTTTTCCAAAGTAACTGTTCAGTACCCTCACGGTTACCATCATTGCAACTACGTTTTCCTACGGACAGCACAGCAAGTGTGCAGACCTTCTGAATCGTTACTTTCCACACAGATATATTTGTATCAGACCTTCTTTGCTTTGCTTAAATAGGTTTTTCTCTCCTCTCCCTTGAGCAGTCGGATAATATTTTCCCTGTGCCTGTAATAAGCCATTACCGTCAACAAACCAGTGAGTACATACATCTCAATTAATACTGAAATGTCTGCCCCTCCAAACAGCCCCATCTGCCCTGATACAATCATCTGAATGAAAAGAGCTGCATATACCAAAAGAGAACCCAGTGACACATAGTGGGTAATCAGAAAGGTTCCTAAAAATACCACAAATCCTACCAGCAAAAAAGCTGGATGGAAGGAAAGAATCAGCCCTGCCGTGGCAGCAATTCCTTTTCCTCCCCTGAATTTTAGATAAAAGGGAAAATTATGTCCTAAAATAGCACCTGCTGCCGCATACAACTTTAAAAGATAGACCATATCCGGTTGTGATTTGCCAAACAACAAAACACTGATTCCCACTGCTGCTGCACACTTGAATACATCCCCCAGAAAGACGACCAGCCCCGCCTTGCGTCCCAATACTCTCAGTGCATTGGTCGTTCCAGCATTACCACTGCCATGCTGTCTGATATCAATCCCATGCAATCTTCCATAAAAATAGGCCGTTTGAAACAGTCCCAATACATACCCGATTGCCAAACATGCTATTCGCTCCACTTACTTGCTTTCCTTTCTTTCTCTTATGATAAATTTTAAAGGAGTTCCCCGAAAGCCGAAAGCCTCCCGAATCTTATTTTCAATATATCTGGTATAGGAAAAATGCATCAGTTCCTTATCATTAACAAAAATAACAAAGGTAGGCGGTTTTACCGATACCTGTGTAATATAGTAGAGTCTCAGTCTCTTTCCCTTGTCCGACGGAGGCTGCTGCAATGCCACTGCCTCTGCCATAATTTCATTTAATACTCCTGTTGCCACCCGGAGAGAATGGTTTTCACTAACGATATCAATGGTTTCATACAGCTTGGGCAGACGCTGTCCTGTTACTGCAGAGATAAAAAGCAGCTCTGCATAAGGCATAAAAGACAGAACCTCCCTTACCCGACTGGTAAACTGATTCACTGTCTGATTATCCTTTTGGATAGCGTCCCACTTATTCACGGCAATGATGGCAGCCTTTCCTCTCTCATGGGCAATTCCTGCAATCTTTGCATCCTGCTCCGTTACTCCTTCCACAGCATCAATAACGAGTACTACCACATCGGCTCTTTCCACTGCACTCACTGTTCGGACAATCATATACTTTTCCAGTTCTTCTTTAATTTTGTTCTTTCGTCTTAATCCGGCTGTATCAATAAACACATAGTCCTTGCCATTATGGCGAACATCTGTATCAATGGCATCCCTGGTCGTTCCTGCAATCTCTGATACAATTACTCTGTTTTCTCCCAGTAACCGATTGATAATCGAAGATTTTCCTACATTAGGCTTGCCTACAATGGCTACCTTAATCCGGTCATCCTCCTCGTCCTCTATGGCTGTCCGGTCAAAATGGGAAACCACCTCATCCAGCATATCTCCAATGCCCAACCGATTGGAAGCGGATATAGGGTGGGGTTCTCCCACTCCCAGATTATAAAATTCATAAACATCCATCATATATTTATCAAAATTGTCTACCTTATTGACAACCAATACTACTTGCTTTCCGGAACGCCTCAGCATATCTGCCACCTTCGCATCTGCATCCACCAGTCCCTGCTTTACATCCGTCATAAAAAGGATAACATCGGCAGTATCTATGGCAATCTGAGCCTGCTCCCTCATCTGGGAAAGAATAATATCCTTACTCTCCGGCTCAATCCCTCCTGTATCAACGAGAGTAAATGGAGTATCCAACCAATTTACATCTGCATAGATTCTGTCCCTGGTAATACCGGGAGTATCCTTAACGATAGAGATTCTTTCTCCTGCCAGAGCATTAAACAGGGTAGATTTTCCTACATTTGGTCTGCCTACCACTGCCACGATAGGCTTTTTTTTCTTTGCCATTTTCACCACCTTGCCTTTCATCAAACACTTGTTCAGACACACCATAATATGATATCAACAAAATCATATCCGCTTGATTTTACAATATCTATTCTAACTTGTAAAGCCTTTTCCAGCTCCTCCAGCTTCATATCATCAAGAAAAACGGTCTCCCCGCTTCGCAACACATTCTGAGGCAGCAGTAAGCTTTCTCCCAAAAGCTTTCCTTTCAGCTGCTTTTCTATATCCTGTCCGGTTAACAGACCGGAAACGGTAATCCGCTCTCCAAAAAATTCATTGACAATGGGATAAACATAAATCTTCAGGGTGGGGAAGGCTTCCTCCATCCGACCTGCCATTCTTTTAATATAGGGATAAGCCAGCACACCGGTGGCAATGGATAGTTCCTGATGCCTCTCCACTTTTATCTGCTTCCTTTGTTCCAAAGCCTCCTCAAATTCGTCCATTAAAAGCCGCAGCATACCTACTCCATTTTCCAACTGGAGATAGCCATCATAGTTTTCTGCATTAGGCAGCTCCTCTCCGGCCAGAATATACCATTCATCACTGGCATGGATAAAGTGGAGACCATATTCCTGATACACCCTTTCCTGCCAACCATGAATCATTTCCAGTACCGCTTTGGCATCCTCCCTGGTAAAAGGCTCTAAAGGATAGAGTCCCTTCCGAAACTTAGACAGTCCCACCGGTACCACCGATACACTTTCCAATACCGGAAGGTATTTCGTTAAGTCAGAAATACTCCGCTCCAGCTCTGCTCCATCATTCACCCCTTTACATAGTACAATCTGTCCATTCATAGGAATACCAGCTTCATAGAGTCTGTCCACTTTTTTCAGCGCCTCTCCAGCAAAGCGGTTATGCAGCATTTGACACCGCAGTTCCGGATTGGTGGTCTGGAAAGAAACGTTAATCGGTGCCAGATGGTATTTGATAATTCTGTCTATATCCTTGTCTGACATATTCGTCAACGTTACATAGTTTCCCTGTAAAAAGGAAAGTCTGGAGTCATCATCCTTAAAATACAAAGTCTCTCTCATTCCCTGGGGCATTTGGTCGATAAAGCAAAAGATACATTTGTTGCAGCAGGAGCGATACTCATCCATCAAACCATTCTCAAACTCTACTCCCAAATCCTCCTCGTATTCTTTATCAATCTCCAGCAGCCACTCCCCTCCATCCGGCTTTTGTATCAATACCTCAATATATTCATCCTGTATCATATATTGATAGTCAAAAATATCTGTAATTTCTTCTCCATTAATCTGAAGCAGCCTGTCTCCCGGCTCTATCCCCATTTCCTGAGCAATTCCTCCGTCCAACACCTGCTTTACTATATGTCCTGATATTTTTTTCATTATCTTCCTTTCTATCTACAGCTTCCAGCTACTTTATCCTCTACAAGTGCGGGCTGTCTACTCTATCGTTGAATTTACGCTGATTAAAACATTTTCTGTACTGGATTTTCTCTTCCTTCCCCATTTTGTTGTAAAATATGGAGACGTTATCACTCACACGTCAGCCAGCTGACCTGTATATGGCAACGGGCATCGCCTGTATATGAAGTCGCCTACAGCGAAGCGGGCGATACATTGGCTGAATTTATGTGCTCTCTCCATGCCCCGCAGCAGAGTACGTGGTATCGTGTGAAAAGTAATGTGGAGACTTCTATCCTTTAGTATTCTACTAGAATTTTCTTGACGTGTCACTATGAGAGTGATATAAATTAAATGTTAAGTGATTATATTTTTATTTTACATACAGGAGGATATCATGCCTAATTTGCGTGAACTGGAGTCTGCTATTCCTGTGGCTCCCTTAAAAATCGTTGCTACAGAATCTGCTGCCCGACTGGCCAACAGTGTCAACCGCTATCTGGTGGAATTTAGAAAGACGGTAAATCACCGGGCAAAAAATGATCCTGCTTTTCAGGGGTATACCGAAGACAACTACCTTGCCAATATTTCCTGTCCCCGCTTTGGCAGCGGAGAAGGAAAGGCTGTTTTTCATGAATCCATCCGGGGAAAGGACTTATTCTTTTTAGTGGATGTCTGCAACCATAGCATTACCTATAAAATGAATGGCTATATCAATCATACGTCTCCGGATGACCATTATCAGGACTTAAAAAGATTGATTTCTGCGGCTACTGGTAAAGCACATAGAATCAATGTGATTATGCCCTTCTTATATGAGGGAAGACAGCATAAACGAAACGGCAGAGAGTCCTTAGACTGTGCCTATGCTATTGAAGAATTATCTAAAATGGGGGTTTCCAACTTTGTTACCTTTGATGCACACGACCCCAGAGTACAGAATGCTGCTCCTCTCTCCGGCTTTGACAACTTTATTCCTCCCTATCAGTTTATTCAGGCACTGCTGCGTACAGAGGAAAATCTGATTATTGACAAGTACCATACTGTGGTAATCAGTCCCGATGAAGGTGCATTGGATCGGGCGATCTATTTTGCCAATGTATTGGGCGTAGATACCGGTATGTTTTATAAACGCAGAGACTATTCTACCATTGTAAACGGTAAGAATCCCATCGTTGCCCATGAATTTCTAGGAGACAATATTGAGGGGAAAGATGTGATTATCATCGATGATATGATTTCCTCCGGCGGCAGTATGCTGGATACCGCTCGACAGCTTAAGGAAAGAAAAGCCAGACGAGTATTTATTTGTTGTACCTTTGGTTTGTTTACCGATGGACTGGAAGCCTTTGATACAGCCTTTGAAAAAGGCTATTTTGACAAAGTTGTAACGACCAACCTCACCTACCAGCTGCCGGATTTAAAGGAAAGAGCTTATTATGTGGAAGCAGATATGAGTAAGTTTTTGGCCTCCATTATCGACTTTATGAATCATGATTCCTCCATGGTCAATGTTTATACACCTACAGAAAAGATTCATGAAATTCTTAGAAAATATAATAATAAAGAGGAATATCATTTGTAGGATACAGATGGGGAAAAGGTCGGATAGACGCAGGAGTGCTATTCGACCTTTTACTTATTGGACGGAATGATGTTGGAGGCAAAAGCATTTGGCCCCTTGATGCTTACGAATTTCTTTGCGTTTCACGCGCGCCAAATCCTAAAAACATTCGAAATCCGCACATTTTTCTACGAAAAATGGATGTCTTCTCATGGTTTATGGGTTCCAAAGTCATCTATTTTCCTATGATATAGCTAAGACAAGAAGCTGGAAACACTAAAATTTATTAATTTTCAACGTGTTTCCAGCTTCTTGTCTTTTCTTTTATGGAGCATACGGGACTTGAACCCGTGGCCTCCACACTGCCAGTGTGGCGCGCTCCCAACTGCGCTAATGCCCCGTTTCATATATAGTATATATTATACCATATTCTATAGAGCAAAGCAATGATTAAATTTTATTATCGATGAAAATGCGTAACAGTTCAGTTATCATTCAACGGAAACACCAACAGCACCTTAAACAAATCCCCATCTAGCTTGATTTCAAACTGTCCCTTCATGGCAATCGTCAGGTTTTGGGCGATAGACAATCCTAATCCGCTGCCCTCTGTACTGCGAGCTACGTCTCCTCTGATAAACCGTTCTGTCAGTTCATCAGCTTCTATATTTAAGGGCTGTGCTGAGATATTCTTCATACAAAGCTCTACACTCTCTCCATTTCCACCGCCAGCTATTCTTTTTATTTCCAGATAAACCCGAGTTCCCTCCATGGCATACTTGGAGATATTGTTAAACAGATTCTCCATGACTCGCCAGATTCTTCTGCTGTCAGCCTCAATATACAGATTGCTTTCTACCGCCTGAAAAACTGGAGTTAAAGCCTTCTGTTCAAATTTCTCAGAAAATTCTCCCAACGTCTGATTGACTAACTCCACCAGATTGATTCTCTCCCATTGGAGCAGAATATTTCCGGAAGAAATCTTGGAGGCTTCCACCAAATCATCGGTCAGCTGTTTTAAACGCTGGGATTTAGCATCCAATACCTCTACATATCCCCTTACCCTTTCGTTTTCAATATTTTCTCTTTTCACCAAATCCACATAGTTGATAATCGAAGTTAAAGGAGTCTTAATATCGTGGGAAACATTGGTAATTAAATCTGCCTTGAGCCGCTCATCCTTTCTGCTTGTCTCCACTGCCACACGGATGCCTTCTCCAATACTGTTTACTGCCTGTGCCAGTAAAATATTGTCTCCATGCAGCTTTTCCTCCTCTACCTTATACTGTAGGTCGCCTTCCCGGATTTTTTCTATGCCCTCTACAATTCGCTGCCGGTCTCTGGCATTGCGATAAATCAGCACACCTACCACCAAATCCAACACTACTGCTAAAAGCAGTCCTGGAAACTCTTCCTTAAGCTGCAATAAAAGCAGAATAAAGTTAAGAACTAAAAATCCTCCATAGGGTACCCAGGTCTTCATCCAAACATTTCCATGGTCATAGACATTCCAAACTGCCTTTTTTCCCTTCTGCATCAGCTTACAGGTCAGACTGTCCTTCCAGAGACTGTCTGCCTTCAGTCTTCTTACCAAACTATAATATATTCCGGCAAACAACAGTTCGCAAACCAATACCACCATACCTCCGGCTATTTTAAACCACAATGTATAATAATAGGCATGAGACATAGAATGAAACACATAAATCATTGCCACAATACTTCCACCCAACAGAAAAACCGCTGCCAACACCATAAGCTCTGTAGGAATCCTATCCACCGGGTGCAGTCGGATGACAGGATTTCCCTCCTCATCTATCCCCTTTCCTTCTTGAATCGTCAGATATACCAGCAGAATTAAATAAATCCCCATACATACCACTACCAGACCGATGAGCTGCCAGTAAAAGGGAATATACCCGGAATAGCCCTTATATCCCGGTGTATATACGTCATCTGACGGAAAAGAAGTATCTACTCCTATCCATACCCGCATCGTTTCAGGATAGGCATATTCAAAAGAATTAAACACTCGGCGTACGGTTTCCTCCTCAATCAGGGTATCCGTCTGATAGCCCATTTTTTCCGGATTAAAATACAGATATCGTCCATAGCTTTGGAACAACTGCTCTATTTCCGTTTCCTTCCAAAACTCTGACTCCAGATTGGTATAGACTTCCTGCCTATCACCTAATTCCTTGATGATATAATACCTTAAATTGGAGTTATCGATCTGATAGTACTCCTTATATTTCAGATATTCTGTATAATTGGTAGCCAAATCCTTTGCACTGTCTGCCACATACTTGCATAAATCCTCATAATCCTCCCAGACTGCCGTATATTCCTCTATATTCTTTCCTTCCAATGTCTGATAACGGTTGGTCAACACAGAAATCCCTGTATCCCCTCTCTCATGTCCATTCTGCATCAGCTCATTGGCAGAAACACTATACTCCCTGGTATATTCCTCCAATCGGGAATTAAAAGGAGTGACAATCCCCCCCTTCAAATCTCCTGAACTGTAATCCACCCAGGTATAAGTAGTCGCATCCCCTAAAAAATCCTCAGCTTCTTCTATGGAAAAATGATAGTCCTTATATTCAAAACCATACTGCCACCACTTAATCAAATCCTCCAGTCGATACTTTGCTGTTACATAGTGGTCAGGCAATCCTTCATAACGATAAAAATAGGAAGCTACATCAATTTCCTTATTTCCATCAAACTTTCCCTCTGTCTCCATCTGGGAACGCACAGCTGCCATTCTGGCTACATCATAAATCCCCCTGCCCAAAATATAGTTAAACAACAGAGAATCTTCATATTCCTTTCCCCGCTCTCCTGCATCCATACTGTAGCTGTAGTTTCCATCTACTCCTTGCAGCATCACACTGGAACTGGTAAGTACAATTAACACAGCCACTGCTGCTGTAACGGCCAATAGATGCTGCAACAGATGCAGAAACCGATGCTTTCCTTTGTCCTTCTGCTTTTTTACTCGCTTCATCCTTATCATCCCCCGCCTGTTATCCTTGTCTTTCTATTTTATAGCCAACACCCCACACCACCTTTAAATAACGGGGGTCCTTAGGATCAATTTCAATTTTTTCCCGGATATGCCTGATATGCACAGCTACAGTATTGTCTGCTCCAATCGCTTCTTCGTTCCATATACTTTCATAAATCTGGCTAATCGAATAGACCCTGCCCTGATTTTTTACCAGTAAAAGCAGAATATTATACTCAATAGGAGTAAGCCGTACCCTTTCTCCATCCACAGTGACTTCCTTGGTTTCATCATCAATGCGAAGCCCCCCTACTGAATATACTGACTGCTTTTGGGGATTCAGATTTCCTAAAATCGTATATCTTCTTAGATTAGACTTTACTCTGGCTACCAGCTCCAGAGGATTGAAGGGCTTGGTTACATAGTCATCTGCACCAATATTCAGACCCAGTATCTTATCCGTATCCTCTGACTTTGCAGACAAGATAATAATCGGAAGGCTGCTGTATTCCCGAATTTTTAATGTAGCATGGATACCATCCAGCTTCGGCATCATCACATCAATAATCAGCAGATGAATTTCTTCTTCCTTCAGTATTCTGATGGCCTGTTCTCCATCGTAAGCCTTGAGTACCTGATATCCCTCCTGTATCAAGTAAATCTCTATAGCATCTACTATTTCCCTATCATCATCACATACAAGTATCGTTGCCATTATTTCATTCCTCATTTCCATTTATGACTATAATCCTTTTCTTTTAAGGATGACATAGGAAAATAGTTAAGATTTCCTTAAATTATCCTTTCTTAATATACAAAAAGGCTCCCAGATTTCCCCGTTTTCCTTCACTGGCTCTATGGGAGAACAGATAGTCAGGATTACAGCAGGTGCATATATCAGTTATGCTAATCTGTGACTTTGATACTCCTGCCTCCTCCAGGACTGCCTGATTGGCTCTCCAAAGATTTAACTGATACTTTCCTCCTCCTTTTTCCAGAAGGATTTCCTCCAGTATTTCCTTTGTAAACTCTGCCTGAAAGGCTGCTGCCACATCCTCACTTACCTCATAGCAATCCATACGGATAGAAGGCCCAATAGCTGCTGTCACATCCTCTGGTCTGGTTCCATACGTTTGAGACATGGCTTCCAGTGTACAAGCCCCCATTCGACTAACTGTTCCTCTCCATCCGGAATGAGACAGACCAATGGCTCTGTTTTTCGTATCTACCAGATACAGAGGAACACAGTCTGCATAAAAAGTAGACAACACAATCCCCGGTTCATTGGTAATGAGTCCGTCCACCTCCCGGTAATCCTTTGGATACAGAACTCCTTTGCCCTTATCCTGAGATGTCACCACCCTGATATGGGTAGTATGTGTCTGGTCTGAACATACAAAATCCGATACCCTTCTTTCCAGAGCATCGGCTATCCTTCTGAAATTCTCATCCACTGCCTCTTTATCATCTCCCCTTACATAACTAAGGTTCATCGTAGAAAATATTCCCTGACTCACCCCTCCTATCCGGGTAGAAAACAGATGCCCCACCATTCCAGTAGCTTCTAATGCTGGAAAACTGAGATATTCCATTTCTCCCTGCCTTTTTCGCTCTAAAATTGGATGACTTCCCTTTCTGACTATCTTCATTCCCTATCCTCCATCAATAAATATGGGGAAAGGCATTTTGATACCATGTCAGGCAGTCATTCCCTTTCCCCTGTATTGCAACCACGTCATAACGCACCGGACAACTATCCCCCAGACCATAACGGTAACGGTAATAGTCTGCCACCTGGCAGATTCGTCTCTGTTTAGCAAACGTTACGGCTTCTCCTGCCCAGCCCTGAGTCTGTGTGGCACGATACTTTACCTCCACAAAGACCAGATAGCCCTGATGAAAGCCTATAATATCTACTTCTCCCTGTCTGCATCTAAAATTACAAACAGCAATCTGAACGCCTTGTTCCTCCAGATAACTGCAGGCCATCTGCTCATAATGGCTTCCCTTTGCTCTTTGATTCAATTTTTCTTCCCCTATTTTTTTCTGTTCAGCTTAGCCTTCAGCTTATCCATCGCATCCACGAATACCAGAATCTCCGCTACTACCTCATACAGCTCCGGAGGAATCATATCTCCAATTTCCAGCCTGGACAGAGTATCTGCCAGCTTATCGTCCCGGTGGACAGGAACAGCTGCCTCCTTCGCCTTTTCAATAATTTTTTCAGCTAATTCTCCCCTTCCGCTGGCAATAACCTTGGGAGCCTCTTCATCCGGGTCATAGGAAAGTGCTATGGCCTGCTTAGGCTTTGCCTTCTCTTTTTCTTTTTTTTGCTTCTGTATATGATAATATTCCATAAAAATCCACCTGCCTCAACAAGTCTGTCGCTTTTTATTATTTTTCCATGCTCTAAGCTCTTACATCAAAGGAATACTGTGCCAGCAGGTTAGCCTTATGCTCCTGTGCGGTAATGGTCTCCATCACACTTGTCGACTCCTG
This sequence comes from Lachnospiraceae bacterium, assembly GCA_017532145.1. Classification (GTDB taxonomy): domain Bacteria; phylum Bacillota; class Clostridia; order Lachnospirales; family Lachnospiraceae; genus Kineothrix. The sequence goes on from JAFXJR010000021.1 coordinate 31,208, forward strand.
TCCGCTGTCTGCCGGAAGCATCTGTGCATCCAATGTATATCCTCTCTTGGTCAGCCTTTCATTCAGGATATGAATATTCTCCCCAATAAAGTCGATGATACTCTCGTTGGCCAGATAAAACCTGGTGTTTACCTTTTTATCCTTCATCTGTACATGAATATCCATAGTACCCAAATGCTCCATATCCAGATGCAGCAAGGCACTCACACTGCCATCCTCCCTGGCCTTTCCCCGACGATTGGTATAGACATATAAGTCTCCGTGGGCTTCTCCTCCACTCATCTTCAAAGGAAGCTGTACATAGTTAAAAAACTGATTTACTTGATGCATAAAATCCATATTACTTTGCATAGTAGACAGACTCTTTGCCAGCGGCATATCCTTTCCTGTCTGTCCCAGTGCCTCTGTCAGCCGGGCAGCCTGCTCCCGAAGTCTGCCGTAAAACTCTTCCACCTTCTGCTTAGATCCCACATCCTGTGGCTGCATGGTCCACTGATTCCAAATCTCTTTTTGTAAGATTTGATTGTATTCCTTACTGCCAAATAACTGCTGCAGGGTGTTCTTATCCAGACTGCTTCCCTCAGTTTGCAGCAACAGCTGCAGCTGCTGCAGAAACTGTTTAGCTGTCATGCTTCCATCCTGAAGCTGTGTCAGCTGACCTTCTGAAAATCCCAGCCTGCCCATCAGGTTAATTAACTGGTTTCTTCCTCCGGCATCCAACAGCTCATGAAGACTGCCTTCGGGAAGCTGTATCACCTGACCTTTACCTTCTCCCGTTTCCTGCAATACAGAATCCATCAAACCATTCAAACTTTCTGCCATCTGCCCCTTTGTCTGCACAACCGCTTCCTGGAAACTGCCAGGTAAGGGAGCAGGATGACCGTCTGTTCCCGGATTACCCACAATATCGACAAAGACGGTCTGCCCTCCGGGAACGGTCTCTCCCTGACTGACTGCCGGTTGGGTACCAGTAAACAGCTGTAGTACCTGACTGTAAAAATCCACTGCTGCCTGCCCTGTACCTGAATTGCTTAATAGAGACTGATAGGCCTGAGGAAGCTCTGCCAGAATATTTTTCACGTTACCTAACAGCTGATGCTCATATCGCTGATAATTTTCAAACTGTTGGATATTCTCTGCTGTGACAGGCAACTGCAGACCTTTGAGCTGTACTATCGTTTCCGGTTTGGCTCCTGTATTGGCGGCAATCATCCTACTCATCTCCAACAAAGAATTTTTATCAATAGACATTCCTTCCTTCATCATGGCAGAAACCATCTGCATCAGCTCTTGGGTAGCCGGCAGCCTGGCCGCATCTAAAGCCCGGATAACATTAGCATTTTGAGCCGTATTTTCATATACAGGCCGAAGGGCTATCTGCGTACCCGAATTATTTTTTACCTCAAAGGTCAGACTCTGTCCCATAGGTACATTGACATTCTGATCCAATCGGGCAGTAATCACCACCTCATTATCCACCAGAATCTGTACCTCACTGCCATTTCTGCCTATCACCTCTCCCTGCAGGGTTTGTCCAGGTGTCAGACTGGTTAAGGACTGCTTGGCACTGTTTGCAGCAGCCGTATTCGTCTGGTTCCCTGTATTGATATGATTGGTACTGCTTGTACTCGTATTTGTCCCATATTGAAACAGACCGCCCAGATTCAATATCCCACCTCCTATTTTCTTTCGCTCTCCATTATCTTTTGAATAAAGGAACGTCTATGTATAGGGGACGCTCCATATTGCCTTAACGCCTCTTGATGCACTTTGGCACCATATCCTTTGTTGGAAGCAAATCCATACATTGGATAGAGACTGTCATATTCTACCATCATCCTGTCCCTTGTCACCTTGGCTACAATACTGGCCGCTGCAATAGAAATACTTTTCGTATCTCCCTTAATAATGGGAATCTGTGGAATCTCTATACCTGGAATAGTCACTGCATCATTTAACAGCAATCCAGGAACCATTCCCAAATTCCTTATAGCCTCTCTCATTGCCTCATAGGTGGCCTGAAGGATATTGATTTCATCAATTCTTTCTGCAGATATACATCCTAGCCCTACCGCTACTGCCTTTTCCTGAATCTGCAGATATAACTCTTCTCTCTGTTTTTCGGACAGTTGTTTGGAATCATTTAGATATAAAATATCACAATCTTTTGGAAGGATTACGGCACCTGCCACCACAGGTCCTGCCAGTGGACCTCTGCCTACCTCATCAATACCACAGATTAGCTCGTATTCCTGATAGCGTTTCTCATACTCCTTCATGCCTTCTATACGATTCTGTTCTCTTTTCCAGGCTTTCAGCTTTTTTTCCGCATGGTTGACCAGGTTCTTTACCCCGCTGCGTTCGTCTTCCTGGTAACGTATAATTAACTCCTGCTGCCCCTCCATAGGAGTATAGTGAAATAATTCCTTGATCTGTGCAATCTTTAATTCCATGCTGCCCCCTTACTGATGCCTTAGAACTCCCAATTCATTTAAAGGCCAGATTCTAATCCATGCCCTTCCAATCAGCCTTTCTCTGGAAATATTCCCTACATCCGGTACCCTACTGTCAGAACTGTTGTTTCGGTTATCGCCCAGTACAAAATACTCGTCTTCTCCCAGTGTAATCGGTTCAGCAGCCATACCTGCATCCCGAATTACCTCTCTGCCATAATTTTCCTCCAGAACGTCTCCATTGATATAGATAATCCCTTTCTCATCAATTTCTACTATTTCTCCTGGAAGACCAATAATTCTTTTAATATAATAGGTCTCCTCCGCTTTTTTTCCTTCACCTTCAACCATTCCATCGTCTACAGGAAAGACGACAATATCAAAGCGTTCCGGCTCCCGAAAATGGTAGCTTAAC
>JAFXJR010000022.1 GCA_017532145.1 Lachnospiraceae bacterium
GCAGACCTACTGAATAGTTAGCTTTATTCTACCAGATAAAACAGGGGTTGGCAATTAGATAGACGGAAGAGAGAGTATCAGCTGCCAGTAGAAGAAAGGATGAAAGGAACGAAATGGGAAAAAAAAGAAAGACCAGAGTATTTAGTATGGTATTGGGTATAGCTCTTACTATGATGCCTTTCCAGGTACAGGGAGCCATACGCAGTTCACCGGGAGAGAATACAGTCTCCAGGACAGAAAGCTTATTTTCGAATAAAGAGGAGTATTTCTATGCGGATTCCCTGTTGCAGGAGACAGATACAGCTTCTTTTGACAGGGAGGTAAAGGCGTTAAACAGTACGGCTAAGCTAAAAGGCTTTATGTTATTGGATTCTAATAAGGGATTAAACGATTATATAGGAAATTGGAGCCGTCTGACCCATTCCTATCTGTTAGAAGAAGACAATGGGCTTTATCTCAGGGTACAGTATGCAGAGGGAGAGGTATATATTGAGAGATATCAAAAGGATTTCACCCTGCATTCTCATTTGAACCTAGCACAGGAACTGCCAAAATTTGGAGGCTTCCATGATGATGGAAGCAACTATTATCTGGTATTTGGGCAGGATAACCCAAAGGAGAGCAATAGCTGTGAGGTATTGCGTATCGTAAAATATTCCCATGACTGGCAAAAGCTAGGAACAGCATCTGTGTATGGTTCTAATACATATACTCCTTTTTTTGCTGGTACATTAAGAATGGATTCTCACAAGGGAAATCTGTATTTAAGACTGGCCAGAGAAATGTATAAAAGTTCTGATGGTTATCATCATCAATCCTGTATGACAGTAAAGATTCAGACTTCCGATATGACAGTGGCAGATATTGCCAGTAGTATTCAGGATAATACAGCAGGATATGTGAGCCATTCTTTTAACCAGTTTATTCGGGTAGATGAAGATGGTACGCTGATAGCCCTGGATCATGGAGATGCTTATCCAAGGGCAGCTGTATTGTCTAAGTATACAGGAAGCAAGCTGGGAACCTGGGGAACAGTATCCACCATTCATACACTGACTTATGCCGGCAGTAGAGGTCAGAACTATACCAATGCTACTGTGGGAGGTCTGGAAATTTCTAACACAGCCTATCTGACTGTAGGAAGCTCAGGAGTACAGGAAGGCAGTACAAGCCAGGGAAGCAGAAATATCTATCTGACAGCTACACCTAAGGGTACTTTTACCCAGGATGCCACCAGATTTACCTGGATTACTAACTATACAGGAAGTGTAACTAGCTGCAGTAATCCCCAGCTGGTAGAAATCAACAAGGATCGTTATCTCTTGCTTTGGATGGAGAAAAACTACAATAACCAGGGAAAATTACGATATGTATTTGTGAGCGGAAGTGGTGGATTGATTAGTGAAATCTATACTGCTGACGGGCAACTGTCAGACTGTCAGCCAATTTATGATGGCAGTCGGGTAGTATGGTATGTATCGGATGGGGAAGATTTGACTTTTTACACGATAACGGAGACAGGAAATCTGAACAAGCAAAGGGCAGTCAGCCCCGCTTTGTTCGAGGATATTCCGGTTCATCTGGGAAATTGGAGATTTGAAAGCAGCAGATATGTGGCTTTTCGGGGATTAATGAATGGGGTGGGAGGTAGCAGTCTGTTTATGCCTGATAGTCCCCTGACCAGAGCCATGTTTGCCACAGTATTGTATCGTATGGCAGGTGAACCGACGATGAATTATTATGCTGCTTTTTCTGATGTAGAAGCAGGGAAATGGTATACCAATGCTATTCTATGGGCCAATCAAAAAGGAATTGTATCAGGCTTTCAGGATGGCCGATATGGAATCAACGAAAATATAACCAGAGAACAGATTGCCAAAATGCTGTATCTATTTGGAAATACTCAGGGGTATTCTATGAGTGGATCAGCTTCTTTGGATCATTTTACCGATCTGTCCCGTGTCAATATCTGGGCCTTTGGTTATCTGCAGTGGGCAGTGGAGGCAGGGATTATCAATGGAAAGCCTAACGATGGAGGAGGATATCGCTTGGATCCATCGGGAGAAGCGACTCGGATAGAATGTGCTGCTATGCTGATGCGATTCCAGAATAAATATCAATAAAATATACTTGCATATCACAATAGAAAGAGTTATAATGCAGTAGTAAAACAGATAAAGTCTTCGGGGCAGGGTGAAATTCCCTATCGGCGGTAAAGCCCGCGAGCCGAAAGGTATGATCCGGTGAAATTCCGGGGCCGACAGTATAGTCTGGATGGAAGAAGAGAAAAGGATGAGCTTGCAGGATAGATATGCTGCAGGATATCGTCTATTGCTTGTATGATATGCTCCGGGATAGGGAACTATACCGGAGTTTTTTGTTGGTAAAATCTGTTAAATCAGGAGAAAGAGTAGAATGACAGACCATGATTATATGAGACGTGCCATAGAGCTGGCAAAAAAAGGAGTAGGGTGGACCAGTCCCAATCCCCTGGTAGGAGCAGTCATTGTTAAAGAGGGGAAAATTATTGGAGAAGGCTGGCATGAATGCTATGGACAGTGGCACGCAGAAAGAAATGCACTAGCCTCCTTGCAGGAATCGGCAAAAGGTGCCACTATCTATGTAACGCTGGAACCCTGTTGCCATCAGGGAAAGACGCCTCCCTGTACAGAAGCCATTCTGGAACATCAGTTGGCAAGGGTAGTGATTGGCTCCAGAGATCCTAATCCTATGGTGGCAGGAAAGGGGGCTGCTTTTTTGCGACAGGCCGGACTGCAGGTGGATGAAGATTTTATGCGGGAGGAATGTGATAAATTGAATCCCGTATTTTTCCACTATATCATAACAAAAACTCCCTATGTGGTAATGAAATATGCGATGACTGCTGATGGAAAGATTGCCACAAGGACAGGGGCATCCAAGTGGATTACCGGAGAGAAATCTCGGGAAGAAGTGCAGTATATGAGGCATCAATACCGGGGAATTATGGTGGGAATCGGCACTGTTTTGGCAGACGATCCTATGTTAAATGTACGATTGTCTAATAAAAGAAGCCCCGTACGGATTATTTGTGACAGTCGTTTAAGGATTCCTTTAGACAGTCAAATTTGCCAAACCGCGAAAGAATATTCTACAATTGTAGCCTGTGCAGAAGATCCTTGCAGAAAGAAAGAAGCATTGGAAGGATTGGGCATAGAAGTAGTTTGCTGTCCTAATGGGCAAGGCAGGGTAGATTTGGTACAATTAATGAATCACTTAGGAAAACAGGGTATCGATAGTATTTTGCTGGAGGGTGGAGGTACCTTAAACGACAGTGCCTTACAGCAGGGTATCGTACAAAGAGTAATGGTGTTTCTGGCACCTAAGCTATTTGGAGGAGAAATGGCACAGACTCCGGTAGCAGGCAGTGGAGTTGAATTGCCTGCTGAATCAGCTCTTTTGCAGCTTGTGGATATCAGACAACTGGAGGGAGATTTACTGCTGGAATATGAAGTAATTAAGCAGATGAAATGAAAAGGGGTGGGGTGGAGTGTTTACAGGTATTGTTGAAGAAATAGGAATAATTAAAAGGCTGTCCGTGCAGGGAAGCTCTGGACAGATTGCCATTGGAGCTAAGAAGGTACTGGAGGGAACCAGAATTGGTGACAGTATTGCAGTCAATGGAATCTGTTTGACGGTTACTTCTTTGCAAAAGGATGGATTTACAGCGGACATTATGGCAGAAACAGTCAGACGCAGCAGTCTTTCTCAGTCGGGAAATGGAGACTATGTCAATTTGGAAAGGGCTATGGCAGCAGATGGTCGTTTTGGAGCCCATATTGTGTCCGGTCATATTGATGGAACCGGAAGGATTCTTTCTTATCGCAGGGAAGAAAATGCGGTCTGGGTAGAAATAGAAACTCCTCCGGAGATTCTCCGGCTAATTGTGGAAAAGGGTTCTATTTGTATTGATGGGATTAGTTTAACGGTGGCTCTGGTGGGCAGTACTTCCTTTCAGGTTTCGATTATTCCCCATACAGGGGGAGAAACCACTCTGCTAAAGCGTAAAGTGGGAGATTTGGTTAATCTGGAAAACGATGTAGTGGGAAAGTATGTAGAACGGTTATTGGGGCAGGAACAGACAGGAAATTCTTCCTCTTTAGAGGGAAAGCCCAGTTCTGGTCTGACGATGGAATTTTTGGAAACTTATCTGTAAAAGTAGTTTGGAAAAGATAACATAAGAAGGAGAAGAAGATGAAAGGAGAGCAGTATATGGAACAGCAATATAGTACAATAGAGGAAGCATTGGAGGAACTTCGGGCAGGAAGAATTATTTTGGTAACGGATGACCCGGATAGGGAAAATGAAGGGGATATGATTTGTGCTGCCGAGTTTGCCACACAGGAGAATATTAATTTTATGGCTTGCCATGCCAAAGGCTTAATCTGTACTCCAATGAGTGCAGAAATTGCAGGAAAACTGGGATTGCCTCAGATGGTAGCAGACAATACAGATAATCATTCTACGGCTTTTACCGTATCCATCGATCATATAGATACTACCACAGGCATTTCAGCAGCAGAAAGATCCTACACCGTGATGAAGTGTGTGGATGAGGCGACTAAACCGGAGGATTTACGTCGTCCGGGACATGTATTTCCTCTGGTAGCGCAAAAAGGAGGGGTACTGGTACGCAATGGCCATACAGAAGCAACTACCGATTTGATGCGGCTGGCAGGATTAAAGGAATGTGGTATCTGTTGCGAAATCATGGAGGAGGATGGAACCATGATGCAGACTCCCAATCTTTGGAAGCTGGCAGAAAAATTTCAGCTTAAGTTTATTACGATTAAGGATTTGCAGGATTACTGCAGGATTCATGAAAAGCATGTAATAAGAGAGGCCAGTGCAGAAATGCCCACAAGAAGTGGTGACTTTAAAATTTATGGTTATGTGAATGATATTACCGGAGAGCATCATGTGGCACTGGTAAAGGGAAAAATTGGCGATGGAGAAGATGTACTTTGCCGGGTACATTCGGAATGTTTGACAGGAGATACCTTTGGTTCCCGGCGATGCGACTGTGGAGAACAGCTGCAAAAGGCCATGGAACAGATTGAGAGAGAAGGCAGGGGGGTATTGCTTTATATGAGGCAGGAAGGACGTGGTATTGGTCTGATTAATAAATTAAAGGCTTATCAGCTGCAGGAAGAAGGCCTGGATACGGTAGAGGCTAATATTAAGCTGGGCTTTGCTGCCGATTTAAGAGAGTATTGGATTGGGGCACAGATTCTTTCCGATTTGAGAGTAAAGTCTTTAAGACTTCTGACGAACAATCCAGAGAAGGTCTATGGTCTGGAGGGCTTTGGACTAACCATTAGGGAGAGAGTACCGATTGAGGTTGAACCTCAAAGTCATGATATTCGGTATATGAGAACCAAGAAGGAAAAAATGGGGCATATTTTCAATTACATTCATGTATAAAGACAGATGAGTCAAGGAAGCCCCATATTTTAAGTACATTCAGTGCAAGCTAGTACGTTGAATATTAATTGTGATTTCCATAGTACACATGTACTTGAAAAGCTATATCCTCAACCAAGGTATCGGTTATTCATTCTTCAATGTACTAGCAGAATGCTAAACAGTTATCTTATAAAAAAGCGAAAAATAAGAGAAGGAGATATCACAATGAGAGAGATTCAGATAATCGAAGGAAAAGTAGTGGCAAAGAAGGAGATGAAGGTAGGTATTGTAGCCGCTCGTTTTAACGAAATCATCGTAAACAAGCTGTTGGGAGGTGCGGTAGATGGACTGGTACGTCATGGCGTGGAAGAAGAAAACATTACAGCAGCCTGGGTGCCGGGAGCCTTTGAGATTCCGGTAGTAGCTGCCAAGATGGCTCAGTCAGGAAAGTATGATGCAATAATTTGTCTGGGTGCCGTAATCAGAGGAGATACTACCCATTACGATTATGTATGTAGTGAAGTATCCAAGGGAGTAGCTCAGGTAGGGCTAAATACCGGATTGCCGGTTTTATTTGGAGTCATTACTACAGAAAATATTGAACAGGCTATTGCCCGTGCAGGAAGTAAGGCAGGAAATAAAGGCTATGACTGTGCAATTTCTGCTATTGAAATGGTAAATTTGATGGAGCAGCTATAGGATGAAAAAGCCTCTACTTATTTTTGATTATGATGGAACACTACACAATACCATTCTTATCTATGAAAAAGCCTTCCGCCAGTGTTACGCATGGCTGGTGGAAGAAGGCCATACAAAACAGGCAGTAATTCCCAGAGAACGGATAGAAGGCTGGCTGGGGATGAATAGTCGGGATATGTGGAATTCCTTTCTTCCTCAGCTTCCGGAAAGCGTAAAAAAGGAGGCTGGAAATCGGATTGGGACTGCTATGGTGGAGCAGATTCGTCATCATCAGGCTCAGTGGTATCCAGGAGCTGAAAAGGTATTAAATCAGCTAAAGGAAGAAGGATATCCCATGATAATTTTAAGCAACTGCAAGATTGCCTACCGTCAGATTAACTGGCAGGAATTTGGTATGGAGCGATGGTTTATGGACTTTTTTGACTGTGAATCCTTCGATTTTCGTCCCAAGACGGAAATTATTCAGGAGATAAAAAAGGCATTATCACCACCCTTTATTGTTATTGGTGATAGATATAGTGATTTAGCCTGTGCCAGAGCCTGCCAGAGTCCCTTTATTGGGTGCCAATATGGATTTGGAGAACCGGGAGAATTGGAAGAAGCAGATGTACTGGTTGATTCTGTAGAAAAGTTACCAGCTGCTATTGCTTCCTGTTGCTAACAAATAAAATCCGTCAGTTATGAACTATACAGAAATCCTGAAAAAGGTAAGACTGTAGGCTCTGCTGATGGATTTATTTTTGTTTGATAAGTAAAATGTATAACAATCCGATATATAAAATAGGATAATGAGTTTTCTAAAAGGCAGCAAAATATTATGGTAAATCAAAAATATATAAATTAGATTGCTGAATCCTACTCCAAAACATAAAATAAATCTATACAAATCCTATAAAATATGATACTGTTTTATTGTTCATTCTTAATGCTTTGGCCAATATATTTAGAATGGATATTGTATATTAAGGGGAATTGTAACAAAAATAAACAAGAATAAATTCAAAAGAAGAAATTTGCAAAACGAAACACAAGAAAACAGAAAGGAAGCAGAAAATGATGAAGAAAAAACGAATGGGTATCATGTGTTTAGCATTAGTACTATCCGGAAGCAATTTTTATAGCAGTTCAGGACAATTCTATCAGGTATATGCCAATGAAGTAAATACACAGACCCAGATAACCCAAATGGGGGCAATGGATTTTTTAAAGCTTTGTGATCCCAGTACCTTAATTGATGTTACTGTGACGGAAGAACAGGCAGCAGAAATGATGAAGGTTATCAATGAAGTCACTAAAGGTGTAACTAAAGAGTATGACAAGGCGAAGGCTATCTATACCTGGGTTTCAGAAAATATTGTATATACAGCTGACCAAAGTATCAGTATTGCCTCTGAACCCTATCAGGTGTTCAAACAGAAAAGGGCAGTTTGTGGAGGATTTTCCAATCTGATTAAAGAAATGCTGAACCTGGCTGGTATTCCTGCTGTTGCCTTGATTGGATACTATGGCGGAAATTTAAGTATTGGAGTAGCTCACCAATGGAATGCAGTATATGTAGATGGTGAATGGGTCTATGCGGATGGAACAGCCAAAGGATTCTTTGATCATGATAGTATTCCTACTACTCATCAGGTAAAGCAAATTATGGATGCAACGATAACTGCTGGAGATTTGGAATTAGGATTTTTTAGTGGTTTAGCTGTAATAGGCTGTAGTAGTACTTCTGTTCATATTCCTGATAAGTATGAAGGGTATCCTATTACTTCCATATCCTATTCTTTATTTAGTGAAAGATACAATGTACAAGAATTATATATTAACGAAAATATTACCAGTGTGGAAGAATCCACATTAAGCAGTTCTCCTAAAATTAAGTCTATTACTGTTGCAGAAGGCAATACAACATATTCCTCTCATGAAGATGCTCTTTTTACTGCTGATTTAAGTTGCCTTCTGGTATATCCCTGCGCAAAGGAAGACACAGACTTTACTCTGCCTAAAGAAACTAGTATTTTCGATATTAAAGAAGCTTTCAATAATCCAAAGTTACAGAATATCCATGTGGAAGAGGGAAATACTACCTTTGCCTCTTATGAAGGGGCTGTATACAATGCTGATAAAACGCAGTTGCAGCTGGTTCCTCCTGGAAAAACCACCTTAATTGTCTATGGGGATGCCGCTATTTCGGATATTGCTTTTGCCAACGTAGATACCAGTAAACTAACGATTATTGCAAAAGCAGGTTCCCCTGCAGCAGCTTATGCTAAAATGTATCATATAAATCTTCGGGAAGAACCTGAAATCAGTCCTCAGGGAGGTGAGTATGAGAATACTCAGCAAATTACCATTACTGCACATTCAGATAAGGCAAAGATTTACTATACTATAGATGGTAAAGACCCTACAAGAGAAAGTACTCTATATACAGGACCATTTACCATTGACAGTGATACTACTATTAAGGCGATTGCTATAGAGGATGGACAAGCTGATAGCGCCATAGTTACCCAAAAGTATACCATTAAGAAACCAACAGAGGTAACCGAAGCTCCCTCTATCAGTCCTGCAGGAGGCGAGTATAAGGAAGCTCAGCAGATTACCATTACCGGTAAGTCAAAGCAGGCAAAAATTTACTATACGACAGACGGAACAGACCCTACAGATAAAAGTACACCATATACTGCGCCTTTTACCATCGACAGCAATACTACAATCAAGGCGATTGCCATAGAGGAAGGAAAGGAAAAGAGTGCCGTAGTCAGTCAGGAGTATAAGATTACCATTTCTGATTCTGTAGAAAAGCAACAGGTGACTGCTCCTGTTATCCGTCCAGAGAGTGGTGCATTTACTTCGGCTCAGGAAATTACGATTGTCAGTGCTACTAAAGATGCGGTGATTTATTATACGACAGACGGCTCTCAGCCTACCACACAGAGTACTAAGTATACTGCTCCTGTGAAGCTTGCTAAAAGTGCCACAATCCGGGCAATTGCAGTAAAAAACGGTTGGGAGGATAGTGAGATAACGACGGTAGCCTATACCATAGAAAAGCCCTGGGTTTTTACTGATGTAACCCCTAATGGAGGATGGAAACATCTGGCAGTAAAGTATGTGTATAACAACGATATTATGGGGACAGTAGGTGCCAGTCAGGAGTTTCAGCCGGATCATTCACTAACCAGAGCTATGTTTGCCACTGTGCTTTATCGAATGGCAGGCTCACCGGAAGTGGCCTATACATCAGTATTTGAGGATGATCCTCAAGGTAAGTGGTTTAGTGATGCTGTCATTTGGGCATATCGAAACAAGATTGTAAGTGGTGTGGGTGATGGCAGCTCCTATGGTATTGATTTGAAGATTACCCGTGAACAGATTGCAAAGATGCTTTGTGAATATGCTAACACCTGCAAGTACGATACCACATCAGTAAAATCACTGGATGATTTTACCGATGTAGATAGTGTCAGCAGTTGGGCGGTAAAATATATGCAATGGGCTGTTGCGGTAGAAATGGTTACCGGTAAACCTAATGATGATCAAAAGACCTGGCGCATGGACCCTAAGGGAAATGCCACCAGAGCTGAGTGTGCGGCAATGCTGCAGCGTTTTGCAAACCGTTATATGCAGTAGTAAAAAGAGGAACTATTGGCAGAAGGTCAATGGTTCCTCCACTTTTTTATAATAGTTTTCCCAAAGCTCTAATATACTGTACAAAATCCAATGCAGCAGGAGTTATTAATGATAAAGTATAGGATAAATAATAAAAAAGCTTTTGGACTTCTTTTATTACTGACTGCCATGTTCTTTTTGGGACAGGGAGCAGGCTATGTGGTTAAACAGCTCCCAGTAACCGCTTCCTCCATTCTTTCCTCTGAAAACTGGGGATTGGGTGGATATGGAGATGAAATACAACCCACTGGAATTGTTTCCAGTGAGGAACTGAAAAAATATAATACTTATTATGTAGGAGGAAACCAGGAAAAGATAATCTATCTTACCTTTGATGCCGGATATGAAAATGGTAACACAGCTCCGATTCTGGATGCGTTAAAAAAGCATAATGCCACAGCTACTTTCTTTGTCGTAGGACACTATCTGGAATCTGCTCCAGAACTGATTAAAAGAATGGTGGAAGAAGGGCATACTGTAGGAAATCATACCTATCATCATCTGGATATGTCTCAAATTTCTGATATAAGTACCTTTCAAAAAGAAATGGAGGATGTAGAGACTCTCTTTCAGGAACTTACAGGCAAGGAACTGACCAAATATTATCGTCCTCCTCAGGGAAAGTATAGTCTGGAAAATCTAAAAATGGCAAAAGAAATGGGATATCATACCTTCTTTTGGAGTCTGGCTTATGTAGATTGGTATCAGGATAAGCAGCCCTCTCGGGAGGAAGCCTTGGAAAAGTTGACCGGAAGAATCCATCCTGGTGCCATAGTCCTACTCCATAGTACCTCCCAGACCAATGGAGAGGTAATGGATGAACTATTGACCCAATGGGAAAATATGGGATATACCTTCCGTCCTTTATCAGACCTTATTCGTCCATAGAAGCATGGTAGAGAGTCCCAAAGAATAAAGTATCCTACCTTGGCATAGGCTGTTTAAAATGGCATCTGTACAATTGGAAGGGGAAAACAAAAATGGGAAATATTTCTACCGACCAGAAATTACAGTTAATACAAATGCTTCGAGCAGAAAATCATAACAATCGGATGGCTATGCGCAGCAGAGAACGACTGCTTTATGATGCTAATCCGGGGGGAGGAATGGGAACAGGAGGTAATTTTTTTCCCGAAAGAGAGCTATATGCTTTAGAACAGCCACAACAAAAAGTACAAGGTAGTATCTTTTCTTCTTTTCGTCTCAGACTCGTTCTGTCTGTCTTTCTTTTTGGAGCATTTTTAATATTGGATGCAGGATATGGAGAGTTAGCCGGGATTTCTACTGAAGAGCTGAGGACAGAGATTAATCGGGATTTTAATCTGGGATTGAATGGGGCTTTTTTTGATTTTGAAAATAATTTTCCTTATACCCTATTTTATCCAAAGTAAACTGCTCCGACTTATTGAAGTAGAGAATTTCTTGCTTACAGTATATTAAAATAGCTCTGTTTCAAGTATATGGGAAATTAAACAGTATAGCGTATAATGGATGTTAAGAATAAAAAAGAAAAATACAGAGATACTATCCTTTGTCAAACACTTGTATAGAGAAAGGAGAACACCCATGAAATATGCAAATTGTCTGGCTTTAACTATTGTAATCATCGGTGCTGTCAACTGGGGACTGATTGGTCTGTTCAGCTTTAATCTGGTAGCATGGCTATTTGGAGATATGACTCTCCTGTCCAGAATTGTTTACAGCCTGGTTGGAATCTGTGGTTTATATCTGATATCCTTTTATGGACTTTTAAATAAGGAGGGGGCAGAATAGCGTTTGATATAAACGACAGATATGACGAAATCTAAAATAACCGCTGCTGACCGTTGGTCGAGCGGTTATTTTGATTCATAAATATAGCGTTGCCATTAGTGAAGTTTTACAGTATAATCTTTTGATAGAAAAGGAAACTAAACTAAAAATGGATAGTTTCTAAGAGGAGTGGCAAATGATTTATACTACAGACAGTAAAAAGGCATTACAGTTATGTTTTGATGCCCATAAAAATCAAAAAGATAAAAGTGGTCTGCCTTATGTTTTTCACCCCTTTCATCTGGCAGAGCAGATGAAGGATGAGGCTTCTACAATTACGGCTCTTTTACATGATGTTTTAGAGGATACCAGCTATACAATAGAGAATTTGCGTACTCTGGGATTTTCAGAACAAGTACTGGATGCACTGGAACTTCTGACTCATCAGCCGGAGATTTCTTATATGGATTATGTGGCTGGATTAAAGCACAATCCTATTGCTCGGGCAGTTAAGCTGGCGGATTTACAGCATAACAGCAATCTTTCCCGGCTGGATGTAGTAACACCACAGGATGAAAAACGAGTCGAAAAGTATCGGGCTGCTATGGAATTACTAATGGAATAAATGAATCAATGGAGACTGATTTTAGATAAGGAAGGAGTACAGCTGTAAACATGGAAAAACTGGCTTTAAGCGATGAAATACTTTTAAAAATCGAAAAACCCGCCCGCTATATTGGAAATGAGATTAATTCTATCACAAAGGATAAGTCAGAGGTGGAAATTAGGATAGGAATGTGTTTTCCTGATGTTTATGAAATCGGCATGTCCCATTTGGGTATTCAGATTCTTTATGACATGTTTAACAGCTATCAGGATGTATGGTGTGAGCGAATCTATTCTCCCTGGATAGATTTAGACCGTATCATGAGACAGGAGCATATTCCTCTCTTTACTCTGGAATCCCAGGAACCAGTTCGGGAACTGGATTTTCTGGCTATTACCCTTCAATATGAAATGTGCTACACCAATATTTTACAAATCCTGGATTTATCTGGGATTCCTTTTTTGGCTGCTCAACGAACCTGGGAAGATCCGATTGTAATTGGCGGAGGTCCCTGTGTCTATAATCCGGAACCTATTGCAGACTTTTTTGATATTTTTTATATCGGAGAAGGGGAAACCCGGTATCGTGAACTGTTAGATCTTTATAAGGAGTGCAGAAAACGGGGAGAGTCCAGACAGGAATTTCTGCAAAAGGCTGCAGCTGTATCAGGGATGTATGTGCCGCAGTTTTATCAGGTCAGCTATAAGGAGGATGGAACTATCCTGTCGATGAAGCCTGTACAGGAGGGGATTCCGGCTAAGATTACAAAAGAAATTGAAATGGATGTTTCTCATACTTATTATCCTAAAAAGCCAGTAGTTCCCTTTATTAAAGTAACACAGGACAGAGTAGTGCTGGAGATTCAAAGAGGCTGTATCAGGGGTTGTCGTTTCTGCCAGGCGGGACAGATTTATCGTCCTGTCAGAGAGCGAGACGTGGAAATGCTGAAGGAGTACGCTGCCGTTATGCTGGAAAATACCGGTCATGAAGAAATTTCTTTAAGCTCCTTAAGCTCCAGTGACTATAGCAAGCTACCGGAATTAATTGATTTTTTGATTCAGGAATGCGGAAAAAAGAAGATTAATATCTCTCTGCCTTCTCTGCGAATCGATGCCTTTTCTTTGGATGTGATGAGTAAGGTACAGGATGTGAAAAAGAGTAGTCTCACCTTTGCACCGGAGGCTGGCAGTCAGCGGCTTCGGAATGTAATCAACAAAGGACTGACAGAGGAGGTTATTTTAAAAGGAGCAGCTATGGCCTTTGAAGGAGGATGGACGAAGGTAAAGCTGTATTTTATGCTGGGCTTGCCTACAGAGACAGAGGAGGATATTAGGGGAATTGCTGATCTTTGTAATAAAATTGCCGCTACCTTTTTTGAAACTGTTCCCAAGGAGAAGCGAGTAAATGGACGAGTTCAAATTGTAGCCAGTACCTCATTCTTTATTCCCAAACCTTTTACTCCTTTCCAATGGGCTGGTATGTGTTCTAAAGAGGAATTTTTGGATAAAGCCTATCTCACCAGAACAGCAATTAAGGAACAGCTAAACCAAAAAAGTATTAAATATAACTGGCATGAAGCAGATGTAAGTACACTGGAAGGCGTGTTGGCCAGAGGCGATAGAAAAATTTCTCAAGTCATCTTAAAGGCTTATGAAAAAGGATGTATCTTCGATGCATGGAGTGAATTTTTCCATTATGACTTATGGTTAGAGGCTTTTGCAGAATGTGGTATAGACATGGACTTTTACACGCTTAGAGAGAGGGCAAAAGAGGAGATACTCCCTTGGGATTTCCTGGATTGTGGTGTAACAAAGGAATTCCTCTGGAGAGAATGGCAAAAGGCTGTGGCAGAAACAGGAACACCAAACTGTCGGGTACAATGTCAGGGCTGTGGTGCCAGTCGGTTTGGCGGTGGTGTTTGTTTTGAATAATTTTGACTGATAGCATAAAGCTTGCCAGAAAGGAACAGAGATTAAGATGAAGTTAAGGATCAAGTTTGCAAAGTCAGGAGTAATGCGCTTTATCGGACATCTGGATGTGATGAGATACTTTCAAAAAGCTATTCGCAGAGCCGGTATTGATATTGCTTACTCTGAAGGATTTAGTCCCCATCAGATTATGTCCTTTGCAGCTCCTTTGGGAGTAGGACTGCAAAGTAGGGGAGAATATATGGATATTGAGGTATATTCCTGTACCAGCTCAAAGGAGATGACAGAAAGGCTCAATCGTGTGATGGTACCGGGTATGGAAATACTCAGTGTAACGATGCTGGAGGAACTGACAAAGAATGCCATGGCCAGTGTTGCGGCAGCCCGATATCTTGTACGCTTCCGGGAAGGATATGAACCGGAATTTGATTGGGTAGAGCAGCTGAAGGTCTTTTATCAAAGACCAGCTATTCCTATTCTGAAACAGACAAAAAAAAGTCAGCTGGAGGTGGACTTAAAGCCGGCTATCTATTCTCTGGATATTCAGGATAAGACCATTCATCTGTTTGTAGATGCCAGCAGCTCCGGTAACATAAAGCCCCGCATGATATTAGACGCTTTTCTGGCAGAGCATGGAAGAGTTCTTGAGGATGCTGCTCTGGAAATTATCCGGGAAGATACCTATACAGATATTGGTACAGACGGACAGCCTGAGTATGTTCCTCTGGATGCAGTGGGAAGGATTTTCTGAAATGGATAAAAAATGTATTGTTTTAAAAAAAGTTTTGAAAAAACAGACTAAGATTCTTACGCTGTTTTTTCATGGCAAACAGCTGGTAAAAGCTTCAGTAGAAGAAGAAACGGGTCGTCTCTTAGGAAGAATCTATCTTGCGAAGGTAAAGGATATAGTAAAAAATATTCAGGCTGCCTTTGTAGAAATCCAGCCGGGAGTCCGTTGCTTTCTCAGCCTTCAGGATATCTATGCTCCTTTTTTGCTCAACCGAACCTATGATGGCCGTCTGCTGGTAGGAGACGAGCTGTTGGTACAGGTTAAGAAAGAAGCAATGGGAACCAAGCCTCCCTCGGTCACCTGTCAGCTTGCACTGGATGGAAAATATGGTGTGCTGTCCCTGGGAAAGCCTGGTATAGCCTATTCTTCCAGGTTGTCAGCCAAGGTCAAGACCAGAATAGGCACAGGATTAGCAAATTATCCCCTGCAACAGCTGCAATCCTATGGCATAGTGATTCGTACTAATGCCAAGGAACTGGCAGAAGATATAACTCCTCTATGGGAGGAGCTTTGTGAGTTGGCACAAAGAATGGAGGAGCTGCAAAAGGCAGCTTCCTTCCGTACCTGCTTTTCTCTTCTCCATGAAAAGCTCCCTACCTATCTTACTGCTCTTCGTGATTTACAGGCAGAGGACTATAGTGAAATCATCACAGACAATTTGGATATCTTCCGAAAAATAGAAGATTTTTCTCAGAAACATCCCCAATTTGGTCTGCCCGCCCTTCGCCTTTATGAAGATAGCCTGTTGCCATTAGAGCAACTCTATGGAATCAGACATCGCCTGCAGGAAGCACTGAATCGGCAAGTATGGTTAAAATCCGGTGGATATCTGATGATAGAGCCAACAGAGGCACTAACAGTAATCGATGTAAATAGTGGAAAAATAGGAACCAAGAAGAAGCCTCAGGAAACTTATGTTAAAGTGAATCATGAGGCTGCTGAAGAAATTGCCCGACAGCTTACGCTTCGGAATCTTTCTGGAATTATTATTATAGATTTTATCAGTATGGAACAGGAGGAAGAACGCCGGAAGCTATTGGCGTATTTTGGAGATTTATTAAAAAAAGACAGGATAAGAACGCAGTTAGTGGGAATGACTACCTTAGGATTGGTGGAAGTAACCCGGATGAAAATCAGCAGTCCTTTATGGGAACAGCTGGAGGGCTGGAATGCAGATATATCCTGAATAAACAGCAGTAGAATACAGGTGGGCAGGAAATACACAGACATAGAAAACAGAAAGGATAAAATGATGCAATTAATAAAACTGGAAAAAGTAAAGGATGGAAAATACCTGAAAAACTATGAGCTTACCTATTTGAATAAAGCAGGGAAGGAAAAAAAGTATGAAATTGTCAGCCGAAGGGAACTCAATAGTGTAGAGGATATCGGCAAAAAGGCCAGTGGATTGTCTATTGCTGCTTTGAATGGAGACAGATTATTATTGCTGCGGGAATTTCGCATGGGAATCAATAAAAGCATCTACAATCTCTGTGCAGGGATGATGGATGAGGAGGAAACCATTGAAGAATGTGCAGCCAGAGAATTATATGAGGAGACAGGCTTGAAGGTTAAGAAGATTATCGATATTCTGCCAGCTTCCTACGCTGCTGTGGCTATCTCTGATACGATGACTCATATTGTTTTTGCCCAGGTAGAGGGAAGCTTCCAAGATAACACCTCAGAAAATGAAAAGATTGAAGCGGGATTCTATACTCGGGAAGAAGTGGCAGATTTACTGGCTAACGCTCAGTTTAGCTCTCGGGCTCAGATGGTTGCCTATTTTTTTGCAAAAGGACTGTTTTTTGCTTGACATGATAAAAAACAGATGATAAACTAACGGAGTATGCCGCATAGATAGGCTGAAGTGCATTCTATATTCAGGATGCCGCCGACCCTAGCGAGTAAAGCAGTCATAGACTGTATCATCAGGAGGTGCAAGATGTACGCAATTATTGCCACAGGTGGAAAGCAGTATAAGGTTTCCGAAGGTGACATTATCCAGGTAGAAAAGCTGGATGCAGAACCAGGCAGCACAGTTACCTTTGATCAGGTAGTTGCCATTAGTGATAATGGATTGAAAGTTGCTGGTGATGTAGCTAATTCTACTGTATCTGCTACTGTTATGGAGCAGGGAAAAGGAAAGAAGGTCATCGTTTACAAGTATAAGAGGAAGACCGGCTACCACAAAAAGAATGGTCATAGGCAAGCATACACACAGGTGAAGATTGACAAAATCAATGCATAGATTATGACTAAGGTTATTATTGACAAGACGGCAGATGGAGAATATAAGGGATTCAGTCTTTCTGGACATGCCGGTTTTGCCTCTAAAGGAAAGGATATTGTATGTGCTGCAATATCCATGCTGGTTATCAATACCATCAACTCCATGGAAGAACTGAGTAAAGAGAAGATGGAGACGATAGCCAATGAAAAGGCAGGTCGTATTACATGTCGTTTTAAGGAACAGCTTTCAGAAGGCGGAAGTCTTCTGATGGATTCCATGATGCTCGGTCTGACCTATGTTGAACAACAGTATGGGAAAAAATATTTATCAGTTGAATTTAAGGAGGTGTAGGCCATGTTGAATATGAACCTTCAGTTTTTTGCTCATAAAAAGGGTGTAGGTTCCACCAAGAATGGTAGAGATTCTGAATCTAAGAGACTTGGTGCGAAGAGAGCTGACGGACAGTTCGTGAAAGCAGGAAATATTCTGTACAGACAGCGTGGAACAAAGATTCATCCCGGTCTTAATGTAGGAAGAGGCGGAGATGATACTTTATTCGCATTAGTAGATGGTGTACTTAGATTCGAAAGAAAGGGAAGAGATAAAAAACAAGCTTCCGTATATCCTGTAGAGAAATAGTACGAACGAATCGGGCTTCAAACATACCCAATGTTTGAAGCCCTTTTTGAACAGCCAGACGGCAAGGAGTCAAGAAAGCAGGTAATCAGATGTTTGCAGATAGAGCCAAAGTATATGTAAAAAGTGGTAAGGGTGGAGATGGTCATGTTTCCTTCCGCCGGGAAAAATATGTGCCTAATGGAGGTCCTGACGGTGGTGATGGCGGAGACGGTGGCAGCATCATCTTTGAAGTGGACGAAGGACTCAATACCCTTACTGATTTCAGACATACCAGAAAATACTGTGCAGAAAATGGACAGGAGGGCGGAAAAAAGAACTGTCGTGGTAAGAATGGCAGGGATATTGTCATTAAAGTTCCTCCAGGCACTGTAATCAAAGAAGCAGTCAGTGAAAAGGTGATTACTGATATGTCTGGAGACAATAAGCGTGTTCTGCTCTTAAAAGGGGGAAAAGGCGGTAACGGAAACCAACACTATGCTACCAGTACCATGCAGGCTCCCAAGTATGCACAGCCGGGACAGGAAGCTCAAGAACTGGAGCTGCTATTGGAGTTGAAGGTTATTGCTGATGTGGGACTGGCAGGCTTCCCCAATGTAGGCAAATCCACATTCTTATCCCGAGTAACCAATGCCAGACCCAAGATTGCAAACTACCATTTTACTACGCTGAATCCGCATCTGGGTGTGGTCGATTTGGAAGATGCCAAGGGATTTGTTATTGCGGATATTCCCGGATTAATCGAAGGAGCTTCTGAGGGAGTAGGATTAGGGCATGAATTTCTCCGCCATATTGAAAGAACCCGATTGTTGATTCATATTGTGGATGCAGCTTCGGTAGAAGGAAGAGACCCGGTAGCTGATGTTTATGCTATTCATAAAGAACTGGCAGCTTATAATGAGGAACTGGCAGCTCGTCCCCAGGTAATTGCTGCCAATAAAATCGATATGTTCCAGGATGGAGGAGAAGAGGCGCTGCTCCGTCTGAGGAATGAGTTTGAACCACAGGGAATCAAGGTATTCCCCATTTCGGCAATAAGTGGAAAGGGAGTCCGGGAGTTACTTTACTATGTAAATAATCTGCTGGAAACTCTGGATGACAAACCGATAGTTTTTCAACAGGAGTATTTTCCTGAGTCTACATCCGGTGACAATGAGCCTTATACCGTTGTCTATGATGAAAAGGAAGACGAGTATGTTGTAGAAGGTCCCCGTATTGAGAAAATGTTAGGGTATACCAATCTGGAGTCGGAAAAAGGATTTGCGTTCTTCCAGAATTTCCTAAAGGACAATGGTATTCTGAACAAGCTGGAGGAACTGGGAATACAGGAAGGGGATACCGTCCGTATGTATGGTCTTGCCTTTGATTATTATAAATAGTTATTTATCAGAATGGAGCATGGAGCGATGACAAGTAAGCAAAGAAGTTATTTAAAGAGTCTTGCAAACAACCTTGATCCAATTATACAAATTGGAAAATCCAGCCTGACACCGGAGGTTACTCAGGCAGTTTCTGAGGCTTTCAATACCCGTGAGCTGATTAAGCTTGCTGTATTAAAAAATTGTGCAGATGACCCCAGAGCTATCGCTGAGATGCTGGCAGAAAGGACGCACTCTCAGGTAGTACAGGTAATTGGAAAAAAAATCATTCTCTACAAAGAAAGTAAGGAGCATAAGAAAATCGTTCTTCCTGTCACATAAAGCACTCACTATTCCCTGAAAGGAGTACAGCAATGGAGCAAAAAAGAATTGGTATTATGGGAGGAACCTTCAATCCCATACATTTTGGACATCTTCTGCTGGCAGAGCAGGCCAGAGATAGCTTTGGCTTAGACCAGATTCTTTTTATTCCCAGTGGTCATCCTTATATGAAGGAACAGCAGATGGTAACTGACCGATATTTACGACTGGAAATGACCAGACTGGCTATCTGTGAAAATCCTTTTTTCCAGCTGTCTGATATGGAGGTAAAACGACAGGGACCTAGCTATACCTTTCAGACCTTAGCTGATTTAAAAGAACAAAGTCCGGAAACTGATTTTTATTTTATTGCTGGAGCAGACAGTATTTTTGACATGGAAAAATGGAAACAACCAGCAGCTATTTTCAGAGATTGTACTGTCTTGGCGGCTGTCCGTGACCAGGCCGTTCACCCCAGTCTGGAGAAAGAAATTCTCCGCCTTCAACAGCAGTATAAGGCAAGAATTGAAACGATACCGATGAAAGAAGTTGGTATATCCTCCACTGACATTCGCAACAGACTCAAGGAAGGCAGGTCGATTCGGTATATGGTTCCGGATCAGGTCATAGCTTATATAGAAAAAAATCATTTATATAGGGAAAACGAATCAGGAAAGGAGTCGTCACGGGATGCATAAATCATCCAATCTAAGAAAAATCCGTAAATCCATGGAAAAAACACTGGATCCTAAGCGTTTTGAACATACTTTGGGGGTAGCCTATACTGCCGCTGCCCTGGCCATGCGCTATGGAGAGGATATGATAAAGGCAGAAACGGCAGGAATGCTGCATGATTGTGCCAAGTGCATGAGTAACGAAAAAAAAATTGCCATCTGCGAAAAGCACAATATCAATATTAATGATATTGAACATCAAAATCCGTTTTTG
This sequence comes from Lachnospiraceae bacterium, assembly GCA_017532145.1. Lineage (GTDB taxonomy): Bacteria > Bacillota > Clostridia > Lachnospirales > Lachnospiraceae > Kineothrix. Next base: position 20,384 of record JAFXJR010000022.1, read on the forward strand.
CTGCATGCTAAGGTAGGCAGCTACCTTGCCATGCAAAAATATGATGTACATGACAGTGATATTATTAATGCTATTTTGAATCATACCACAGGCAGACCTAATATGTCTATGCTGGAAAAAATTATATTTATTGCTGACTATATTGAACCAGGAAGGAAGCAGGCGCCCAATCTGAGTGAAATCCGCAGGCTGGCCTTTGAAGATTTGGATGAGGCATTATTCAGGATTTTAGGTGATACCTTGGTCTATCTGGATTCTGTGGAAGGAGACATAGATCCCATGACCCAGAAGACCTACGACTTTTATAAGGAGTATATAGAAAACAAAAGGAGGGAAAAAACGGATGAATAGTATGGATAAAAGCAGAGAAATGACCAGACTGGCTATTCAGGCTTTAGAGGATAAAAAGGCCGAAGATATTCAGATTATTGATATTAGTCAGGTTTCTATTCTGGCAGACTATTTCATTATTGCCAGTGGGACTAATCGCAGCCAGATTCAGGCGATGACAGACCATGTCTCAGAGGCATTAGGAAGGTCGGGAGACATTCCCAAGCAGGTAGAAGGATATGATACTGCCAACTGGATTCTTATGGATTTTGGAGATATTATCGTCCATATTTTTGATAAAGAAAACCGACTGTTTTACAATCTGGAACGTATCTGGCAGGATGGTAAACGGATGGAACCCTCAGAGTTTCAGTGATAAAAAAGGCATCAGAAAAATACTGTTGACAAATAAATTTCCTGAGAGTAAGATAATTCAGAAAAAAGGAGGAAAGAAATCATGAAAAAATACAAAAAGCTAATCAGCTTCGCTTTAGCATCTTCCCTGGCTGTTTCTTTATTGGCAGGCTGTGGAAAGGCTGCTGATGGCGGAAGTACAAGTAGTGGAGGAGATGTGTTTAAAATCGGAGGAATTGGTCCGATTACCGGTGACAATGCAGAATATGGAATGGCGGTACAAAATGCAGCTCAGCTGGCAGTAGATGAAATCAATGCCCAGGGTGGTATCAATGGATACCAGATAGAGTTTAAATTTGAGGATGATGAAACGGATGCTGAAAAGGCAGTCAATGCCTATAATACCTTAAAGGACTGGGGGATGCAGATGCTGGCCGGAACCGTTACCAGCGGATGTTGTGTGGCAGTTGCTGAAAAGACAGTGGCAGATAATATGTTCCAGATTACTCCTTCCGGCTCCTCTGTAGACTGTGTAAAGCATGACAACGCTTTTCGTGTCTGCTTCTCGGACCCTAATCAGGGAATGGCTTCTGCTCAGTATATTGGAGAAAATGGTCTTGCTTCTAAAGTGGCAGTGATTTATAATAGCTCTGATATTTATTCTTCTGGTATTTATGAAACGTTTGCAGCAGAGGCAAACAATCAGCCTTTTACCATTGTATCAGCTGAAGCCTTTACCGCAGACAGTAAGACCGATTTCTCCGTACAGCTTCAAAAAGCCAAGGATGCAGGTGCAGAGCTGATTTTCCTGCCTATCTATTATTCAGAGGCTGCTTTAATTTTGTCCCAGTCTGCTACTTTAAATTATGCACCTTCCTTTTTTGGCTGTGACGGTTTAGATGGTTTGCTGGGAGTAGAAAATTTTGATACCTCTCTGGCAGAGGGAGTGATGCTTTTAACTCCTTTTGCGGCAGATGCACAGGATGAGCTGACTCAGAACTTTGTTAAGGCCTATAAGGAAAAGTTCGGAAATACCCCTAATCAGTTTGCAGCAGATGCCTATGATGCTATCTATGCAATTAAAATGGCCGCAGAGGATGCAAAGCTGACACCGGATATGGATGTTTCTCAAATGTGTGAAGCAATGAAGGCTTCTATTGTAAAAATCACGTTGAATGGACTGACAGGTACAGGAATGACCTGGGAACCTTCAGGAGAGCCAAATAAGGAGCCAAAAGCAGTAAAGATTGTATCTGGTGCTTATACATCCATGTAATCACAGATAATATATTGAACATAGGAAAGTCCCCTGCTGTTTAGCATTTTATATGCTTAAGGCAGGAGACTTTTTTAGTTTTCTCAGTTTATATATTGAAATACTTATTCTTTCTTGATTCCCTGTAAAATTAATGCTATAATTAAGTCTCATAGTGTACAATTTGACGAAGAGGTGTTTTTATGAGCTTTATTTCTTATCTGATCAATGGTATCAGTCTGGGCAGTATCTATGCTATTATTGCTTTAGGCTATACCATGGTATATGGAATTGCAAAAATGCTGAATTTTGCACATGGAGACGTTATCATGGTAGGTGCCTATGTGGTCTTTACTACGGTAAGCACTTTGGGATTACCGCCTGCTCTGGGTATTGTGCTGGCTACTGTGGCCTGTACCCTGCTGGGTATCACCATTGAGAGAGTAGCTTATAAGCCATTGCGCAATGCAGTGTCTCCCCTGGCCGTATTAATTACTGCCATTGGTGTGAGCTATTTTCTCCAAAATGTAGCTCTGTTGGTGTTTGGAGCAGGAACCAAATCCTTTACCTCTGTAGTACCTTTGGAGGCCCTGGAACTGGCAGGAGGAGAGCTTGTTATCTCGGGAGTTACCATTGTAACAATTATTACCGGTATAATTATTATGGTATGCCTCACTCTGTTTGTAAATAAGTCCAAAGCTGGTCAGGCTATGCTGGCTGTATCTGAGGACAAGGGGGCAGCACAGTTGATGGGAATTAATGTAAATGGAACCATTGCTCTTACTTTTGCGATTGGCTCTGCACTGGCGGCAGTAGCTGGTCTGCTTTTATGCTCTGCCTACCCTTCTTTGACTCCTTATACTGGAGCAATGCCCGGTATTAAAGCCTTTGTAGCGGCAGTTTTTGGTGGTATTGGCTCCATACCGGGAGCAATGATAGGTGGTATTCTTCTGGGAATTATAGAAATATTGGGTAAGGCCTATATTTCCTCCCAGATGGCAGATGCCATTGTATTTGCAGTCCTGATTGTGGTTCTTCTGGTAAAGCCCACAGGTATTTTAGGAAAAAATATACAGGAGAAAGTGTAGGAGCATCTATGAAAAATTTAAAGTTAAATAAAATAAGGAATCATGATTTTATTACATACCTGATGGTGCTAATTGCCTTTCTTATTGCAGGAATCCTGTCAGTTACTGGACAGATGTCCAGTCTGATGGAAGGACTTTTAGTTCCTCTTTGTATCTATGTTATGTTGGCTATTTCTTTGAATCTTACGGTAGGTATTCTGGGCGAGCTTAGTCTGGGACATGCGGGCTTTATGTGTGTGGGAGCCTTTTCCGGAGCCTTCTTTTCTAAATGCTTAGATGGTGCTATACCGGATGGTCTTCGTTTCTTTATTGCTTTGCTGATAGGTGCGGCAGTAGCCGGCATGTTTGGTATTTTAATTGGTATCCCTGTACTAAGGCTAAAGGGAGACTATCTGGCTATTGTTACTCTGGCTTTTGGTGAAATTATCAAGAATCTGGTGAATGTACTATACATAGGTAGAGATGAGGATGGCTTCCATTTTTCAATGAAGGATTCTATTTCTTTGAATTTAAAGCCGGAGGGAGAGGTAATTATCAATGGTGCTCAGGGTATTACAGGAACACCTAACGATTCCAGCTTTTTGATTGGTGCCATACTGATTTTTATTTCTCTTATTATCATTCTGAATCTGATTCATTCCAGGGATGGTCGGGCCATTATGTCTATTAGAGACAATCGGATTGCGGCTGAATCAGTAGGAATTAACATTACGAAATATAAGCTGATGGCATTTTCCATTTCAGCAGCCATTGCTGGTGTAGCCGGTGTTTTATATGCACATAACCTTTCTACACTGACAGCTTCTCCAAAGAATTTTGGCTACAATATGTCGATTATGATTCTTGTTTTTGTAGTATTGGGAGGTATTGGAAATATCAGAGGTTCCATTATTGCGGCAGTAATTCTTACCTTACTTCCTGAACTGTTAAGAGGCTTAAGCGACTACCGTATGCTGATTTATGCAGTAGTTTTAATTGCCATGATGCTGTTTAACTGGAGTCCTGGTGCTATAGAATGGAAGGAGCGTATGAAAGAACAATATTTTTCCAAGTTTCCTTTCCGAAAAGATGATAAGAACATGAAAAAGGAGGTTAAATAATATGTCGTTACTGGAAGTCAATAATTTAACCATTTCCTTTGGAGGACTTCGGGCAGTGGACGGATTCCAGCTTCAGATAAAAAAAGGACAGCTTTATGGTTTAATTGGGCCTAATGGAGCAGGAAAAACTACCGTATTTAACCTGCTTACCGGTGTATATAAGCCAAATGAAGGAATTGTAAAGCTGGATGGGCAGGATATTACAGGATTAAGGACGATAGAAATTAATAAAGCCGGTATTGCCCGAACCTTCCAGAATATTCGATTATTTAAGGAACTAACCGTACTGGATAATGTAAAGGTGGGCTTACATAATCATTATCACTACAACACTATAGAGGGTATCCTGCGTCTTCCCAGATACCATAGGGTAGAGCGGGAAATGAATGAAAGAGCTATGGAGCTGTTGAAGGTTTTTGGTCTGGATAATGAGGCTGACTTCCTAGCTTCCAACCTTCCTTATGGTAAGCAGCGTAAGCTGGAAATCGCAAGAGCTCTTGCTACCAACCCAAAATTACTGCTGTTGGATGAACCGGCAGCGGGAATGAACCCTAATGAAACTGGTGAGCTGATGGATATGATTCGTTTTGTAAGAGACGAATTTCAGATGACTGTTTTACTGATTGAGCATGATATGAAATTAGTTTCAGGTATCTGTGAGGAGCTGACAGTACTTAATTTTGGCCGTGTACTTACCCAGGGAGAAACAGCAACAGTCCTGAACGATCCACAGGTAATTACAGCATATTTAGGTGAAGACTAAATAACAAATTGAATTATTTTTTTATTAAGGAGGAAGTTGGAAATGGCTATGCTGGAAATCAGGGATCTGGAAGTATATTATGGTATGATCCAGGCAATTAAAGGCATTTCCTTTGATGTAAATGAGGGCGAGGTCATTGCCCTAATAGGAGCCAACGGTGCCGGAAAGACTACTACACTCCATACGATTACAGGTCTGCTTTCCGCTAAGGCAGGAAGTATCCGTTTTTATGATGAGGAAATTACCAAAACACCCGGATATAAAATTGTTTCCAAAGGAATGGCACATGTACCAGAGGGGAGAAGAGTCTTTGCACAGCTTTCCGTACTGCAGAACCTCCGAATGGGTGCCTATACCCGAAAGGATAAGCAGGAAATAGAACAAACCCTGCAGATGATTTACCAAAGGTTTCCTCGTTTGGAAGAACGACAAAATCAGATGGCCGGAACCTTAAGCGGAGGAGAACAGCAGATGTTGGCTATGGGAAGAGCATTAATGTCTCATCCTAAAATTATACTGATGGATGAACCTTCCATGGGTCTGTCGCCTATTTTTGTCAATGAAATTTTTAATATTATCAAGGATGTAAGTGCAAGCGGAACTACTGTTCTTCTTGTAGAGCAAAATGCTAAAAAAGCTCTCTCTATCGCTGACCGTGCCTATGTACTGGAAACGGGAAAAATCGTACTAGAAGGAAAGGCGAAAGAGCTTTTAAATGATGATTCCATTAAGAAAGCCTATCTGGGAGAAGCTTAGAAAGAGCTGGAAGGAGGGAAATTGATGAGTGGAAGAGTAGTCATAACCATAGCCAGACAGTATGGCAGTGGTGGTCGTACCATTGGAGAAATGTTGGCGAAAAGATTGGGTATCCATTATTATGATAAGGAGTTGCTGCGACTGGCTTCAGAAGAAAGTGGGATTAACGAAAGTCTGTTTGTCAATATGGATGAAAAGGTAAAGATGTCTCACTTATTTAAAATTGTTAAGAATGTCTATCATGGGCAGCTGATTCCTCCGGAAAGTGAAGAATTTGTTTCCGATGACAATCTTTTTAACTATCAGGCAAAAGTAATTAAGCAGCTGGCAGAAGAAGAAGCCTGTGTTATCATTGGACGTTGTGCTGACTATGTATTAAGAGATAATGACCATGTATTAAGTGTATTTGTACATGCGCCCCTTGATTATTGTATTGAACAGGCTGCACAAAAGCTTAGTATGCCTTCCAAAGACCTGGAAAAATATATTATTAAAACAGATAAAAGGCGTGCGGAATACTATAGATACCATACAGGACGAGAATGGACAGATGCCCGTAATTATGATTTATGCTTGGACAGCTCCAAGCTGGGAATGGAACGATGTGTAGAGGAAATTATTTCTTATATTAAGGTAAGATTTCCGGATTGGTCATCATAATAGCCAATATCCTCTTTAGCAGAATCCATAGCAAGCAAGAAAAATAGATGAGAAGAATAAACAAAAAACAGAAGGTATATAGCCCCTCTGTTTTTTGTTTATTAACGTAAGGTGCGAAATACACCAAATACCTTCCCCATAATCGAACAATCATCTACGATAATAGAATCCATACTATCATTTTCAGGCTGCAAACGAATATGTCCTTTTTCCTTATAGAATCTCTTTACTGTAGCAGAATCATCAATTAAAGCTACTACAATATCACCATTGGTTACATCACTGGTACAGTTGACAAAAATCCGGTCTCCGTCCATAATCCCGGCATTAATCATGGATTCTCCTTTTACCGTTAAGGCAAAAGACTCTCCTGAAGGAACAAACTCAGCAGGAATAGGAAAATAGCTTTCAATATTTTCTTCTGCCAAAACAGGCTCTCCGGCAGCTACGTGTCCTACCAGCGGCAGGCTTACCATTTCTGTTCTAACCATTTGGAAGCCTTCGTCACAAATTTCTATTGCCCGGGGCTTAGTAGAATCTCTTCTGATATATCCATTCTTTTCCAGCTTGGACAGGTGAGAGTGGACAGAGGAAGTAGATTTTAATCCCACTGCTGCGCAAATCTCTCTAACTGATGGAGGATATCCCTTTTTTAATATTGATTCTTTGATATATTCTAAAATTTCTGACTGTTTTGTACTAATCTTTCCGTAACCCATCTGTTCCCTCCAAGTAAAATATTTATTGCTGATACAATACTGTACCAGATTGTGTCGACTTTCTCTTTATTATAGCACAGGAATCGGGATATAGCAAACAAATATACCAAATATTTGTTCGTAATATATAAAAACACTATGGTTTTCTTAGCTTTACCACATTGGCTGCCCTGCGTTTTCTTTCATCCTCTAAGGCTGCATAATGTTTTCTGGTCGTATTTACGTCTTTATGTCCCAGTACATCTGCTACCAGATAGATATCTCCGGTTTCCTGATATAGATTGGTTCCATAAGTACTTCTTAGCTTATGAGGAGTGATTTTTTTTAGTGAGGTGACAGTAGAAGAGTACTTTTTTACCAGATTTTCCACTGCTCTTACGGTGATTCTTCGGTTTTGGATGGATAAAAACAAGGCATGCTCATGTCCCTCCAGAGGCTGCATCCGCTTTCGTTGCTCCAGATATTTCTTTAAGGATGACTCTACCTCATCTCCAAAATAGATGGCTGTTTCATAACCACCCTTTCTCCGAATACGAATCCCATTATTTTTAAAGTCAATATCCTCTATATCTATCCCTACACATTCTGAGACACGAATACCGGTACCCAGCAGAAGGGTTAAAAGTGCCACATCCCTTACCTTGGTTTTTTCATGATATCGACGCTGCACCTTAGTTAGTTTGTTCCCTTCCTCTGCCTGATCCAACAATATTGCTACCTCATCTGCATCCAGTCGGACAATTTCCTTTTGATGGAGCTTGGGCATGGGAATCAGTATTACCGGATTCTTTTTAATTAGCTCTGCCTGGTAAAAATAATGATAAAAGCTTCGCAAAGAGGCTAATTTTCTGGATTTTCCTCTTTCTTCATTGGTTAGTTCCCGACTATCCTTCTGGTAATAGCTGATATATTCCAGATATTCTTCAATATCCATTCTGGTGATAGAATCCAGAATAGATAGGGGAAAGTCCTGGATTTGCATTTTTCTGCAAACACTATTATTCTTTTTCAGATATTCAAAGAAAACCCTGAGATCATAGGCATAGGCCAGTCTGGTCTTTGGAGAAGTATTATTTTCTATTCCACGAAAAAACTGTCGGCAAAAGGTGGGTAAATCTGCCAATACCGTTCTCATCTTCGTAATATTAATTTTATTTTGCTCATCATGATAGTTCTTTTTATTATCCATCCGGGTTTTCACCATCCTTTCAGATTACTATTTTGTATAGCTGTAAATATTCTCTTTTTTACTCCTGGATTTTCCAGATTTAACTGTCGAAGAAGACCTTTCGCATACTCTCTTTTTGTATATCCATCCATAGGACAAGGACTTTTAACTACAGGCAGGTTATATTTTTTAACAAAGCCTTTAACTTCAGCTTCTCCCATATAAATCAGAGGACGAATTACCGTCAGCTCTGTTTTATCCAGGTGGGTTACTGGTACAAAGGTATGTAGTCTGCCCTCGAAAATTAATGACAGAAGAAACGTTTCTATGACATCATCCTGATGATGGGCATAGGCTACCTTATTGCATTCAGCAGCTTTCATGGCTTGATTCAATGCTCCCTTACGCATTTTGGCACATAGAGAACAGGGATTGGCAGTTTCAGAATGATTAGAATCCGGAAAGATAATTTGAGCAATTTCTGTAGAAAGTACAGTATATTCTATATGGAAGGAATGGCAAAGAGCCTTTATCTGTTCCAAATCCAGATTTCCAAAGCCTAAATCCACAGTCACTGCATGAAGTTGAAAAGGAATCGGATAAAAACGCCTGAGCTCATGGAGTGCATACAGGAGGGTAAGACTATCCTTTCCTCCGGAGATTCCTATGGCAATCCTGTCATCTTCCTGTATCATTTGATAATCGTCCACAGCCTTTCTAACCCGGCTGAGAAGTTGTTGAAGCTTCATCGTTCCTGGTATTTCTCCTTTTTTATTCTTTCGATTTTTATTATTCACCGATAGTATTTGTGCAAATCATACTATAATTTTATAACATTTTCAATAAAAATACCATGTTATTTTTCCTATCACAGGATTTTCCCCTCAGAAATCCGTTTTGTACATGAATATATAAGACCTAATGATGACGTTTTTTAGCTAAATTTAGGAGTTTTATGACATTTTTGATAAAATTAGGAATATAACTTCTCTATGGTATATGATATAATAATCAGCAGGAATCTAAAGGAGAAGTCAAAAAAGAGATGAATTTTAAAATTGATAAAAAATATATACGCTGGGGGATTACCGCCTTTCTGGTTCTGGTTGCCAGTATAAGCTTTTATTATATTTTATTCCATGGAACCAATGTGTCCAGAGGATTAAAAAAGCTTCTGTCGGTCACAACCCCTATTTTAGATGGTTTCCTGCTGGCCTATTTAATGAATCCTATTTTAAACTTTATTGAAAGAAGAGTAGTTATTCCTTTATTTCATAACCTTCATACAAAATATATTCGTCGAATTTCTATCTGTTTGACAGTATTCCTCGTCGGCATATCCTTGTATGCTTTTTTTGCTGCAATTATTCCTCAGTTAATCGTCAGTATACGAAATATTGCTTTTCAATTTCCTATTTATGTCAACAATCTTACCCTTTGGATAACGAAAATTCTGGAAGATAATCCCACCATTGAAGCAACCGTAATGGATTTATTGGGTAAATATTCTGAGGTAATAGATAATTTTCTGAATGACAGTCTTTTGCCTCGGATGAATGAATTGATTCGCAATCTTTCAGCCAGTCTGTTCAGTCTTTTGGGCAGACTGTGGAATCTGGTGATAGGCTTTATTATTTCCATCTATATTTTGGGAAGTAAGGAAATTTTTGCAGGACAGACTAAGAAGATTCTCTATGCTTTGTTTGAAAAGAGAGTGGCCAACACTATTTTGTCTAATGTGCATTTTACCCATAAAACCTTTAGTGGATTTATTATAGGAAAGGTCATTGATTCTTTGATTATTGGTATCATCTGTTTTATTGGTACCAGCCTTATGGGAACACCTTATGCCACACTGATTAGTGTAATTGTAGGCGTTACCAATATTATCCCATTTTTTGGACCATATTTAGGTGCCATTCCCAGTGCTTTACTTGTACTGATGGTCAGTCCCATCCAATGTCTATATTTTATTATCTTTATTATTATTTTACAGCAGTTTGATGGTAATATATTAGGTCCAAAGATTTTGGGCAATTCTACAGGGCTTTCCGGATTCTGGGTGATTTTTTCCATTACTCTTTTTGGTGGATTGTTTGGTATTGCAGGCATGGTTGTGGGAGTACCTGTATTTGCTATATTTTATGCAGGTGTTAAATCAGTAGTGAATCATTCGCTTCGACAAAAAAATCTGTCTGCCAACCTGGAGGATTACTTGACTTCCACTAATCATATTGAAAAAACAGAAAATACAAAGAAATAACGTAATGGTGAAAAGCTGAACAGCTACAAATAGAAAGGATGATAAATTCTGTGTTTTGTCATACAAAGAGTACAGGGAGTAGAGGTGTGGATAGGAAAAGAAACTGTAGGAAAAATCGGAAGAAGATGGTTCATGAGAATACAGGATAAAGAAATAGTTCTATTTTTGTATTTGAGAAACCACAGGATACCCTAAAGGAGAGCAGTTTATCCGGTGAAATCTTTTGCAGGATGAATAAAATATTGAGAAATAGTGGAAAGTCTACTTATCATCATAATTGCTAATAAATAGGGAGATGATTGGTATGCTTTGCACAATAATTGTAAGGATCCCTGTTTAGATATGGACAAAATATCAGTGGAGATGTATAATTCTTTTATCTGAAAGGTAGGAGATACTGGATTCTCAGAAGATGGGATGTCTGTGTTTCCAGATGCTTGGAAGATGGAAACTGGAGGCTTTGGGCGATATCACTTTGAGAGGTATCCCAAAGAAGCATCTGTTTTAATGACAGAGCCGGTTTCGTTTCTGCCGAGTGGGATCAAGTATGTATTTCGACCCTTCTCCCATTTATTTTCGGGTGAAGGTATTTTCGTGTGAAAATATTCGTAATTATGAATGATAATATTTGCATTATGCGGGAGAGAGTATGTGTGCAGAGAGGGAACAGGTAAATTGCAGAAGGAGGAGAGTCTGAAAGGAAAGAGGAGGGTCTGAAAGGAAGGAGGGCAAGGGAAAAGCCATTGTTAGTGGGAATAATGGAGATTTTTTTGTCAAAGTCTTGCCATTGACAAATTAGTAAAGGGATTATTATTGGAGAGAATATGATATAAAAAGGAGGAAGAAGTATGCACAAACGTACATTGCGGTTAAGGAAAATCATGGCAGCGGTTCTTTCTGCTCTGCTGATAGTGGAAGGCTCAGCGGCATGGGGATTTCCCGTACAGGCGGCAGAAGCAGAACGTGGGGGAACGCAGCTTGAGAGCAGGGAGGCTGTTGTATCGCATTCAGACAGAAAGCTGTCAGAATACTTGCCTGGTGTCCCGTCGGTTGGCACCGCTGCCTCACCGGCTGAAACAATGATATGGGATGAGGACAGGGAGCAGGTAGACCTGCCCAGATATTACAGCTCCAGGGAGCAGGGTTTTACTCCTGCGGTTAGGGATCAGGGATACTACAATACCTGCTGGGCACATGCAGGAACAGCCTGTATGGAGATCGGGATGATAAAGCATGGTATGCACCAGAAATATGCCAATAGTGCAGAGGAGTTTGCTTTGTCTGTGGCTCATGGGCTGTATTATTCCTTCAGACCGGTGGCAGACGCTTTTGGATTTACATCAGAGGATGTGGAGGTAAATAAGAATAAAGGGGTGCCTGTTGAGACCATGGTGAACAAGGGGAGTTCCCCCCTGTCCATAGGCAGCGCAGTCCTGACATGGCAGGGGCCGGTACTGGAGAAGGATTTCCCTACAGTGACAGGACTGTATTCGGCAGAAGAAGATGCACTGAATAACAGGGAAAAAGCGTATGAGAACAGTGTCGCCATTGTGACAGAGGTGATCGAATATGATGAAAAGGACTATGAGGAGATAAAGAAGGCGATCCTCAAGCATGGGGCAGTAAGCACGGGATACAAGTCGGGCGGAAGCAGTTATAGCAGCAGGTACTATTCCCATTATTCGCCTGCTTCCGGGGATACCAATCATGCGGTAACTGTGGTGGGATGGGATGATGATTTCCCCAAGGAAAACTTTGTGACTGAGGCACCGGAGGACGGAGCATGGCTCATCCGGGACAGCCGGGGAGCAAACCAGAAGGACGAAGGATATTTCTGGCTGTCATATCATGATGCAACCATGGATGGGGCAATCTCCTTCCAGGTGGAAGAAAAGGATAAGTATGACAATCTTTATACCTACTACATGCCCCAAACCGGAGGCAGTGCAAGCTGGGTGAATGCATCCATGGGCGTTTCCTTGGATGTGGCCAATGTGTTTCCCATACAAAATGAGCGGGAATTGATCAAGGCAGTACAGTTCCCCCTGTTTTTAAATAACTATGAGTACAGCATTATGCTGTATAAAAATCCGGAGGAGGGAAATCCGGCATCCGGTGAAGAACTCCTGGAGCAGCCGATCACCGGACGCAGGCGCATGAAGGGAAGGTTTAAGGTGGATCTGGAGCAGCCCGTCTGGGTAGAGGCAGATGATAAGATCGCAGTATGCGTCACCCTGCGTGCCATTCCGGTGGAGGGAGCGCCGAATCTGGGTGTATATGTGGAAACGGACAGCCAGCGGGTATCCCATAAGGGGGAAAGTTACTATCGCAAAAACAATGAAGCCTGGATCGACTGCAGCACGGAAGGAAATGGCAGCTTCAGCATCAGTCTGCTGACGGATACAGGGGATCCCTCTGTGCCGGTGCATGAACATGACTGGGCGGAAACATGGTCTTACAATGGGGATTACCACTGGCACGAATGTACCGGTGACGGTACCTGTGATGCCCATCTTTCTGAACCTTTTAGGGGATATGAAAAGCACCACGGGGGAACTGCCAATTGTCAGTCCAGGGCAAAGTGTGACGACTGTGGACAGGAATATGGAATCTTCTCATCCAGGAATCATATAGGGGATGGGGTGTGCAAGATTTGCGGTGAGACCATATCTCCCAAGGATCGGCAGAGGGTCAAGAACCTGAAATATGACTTTACCGGAATGAATGACGAAATCGTGTCCTCCACAGTAGGCGACAAGCCCAGACTGCTGATTTTCTTTAGTGCAGGCTGTGGATACAGCAAGCAGACGATGACAAATCTGGTGGCGGAGCAGTTGCAGGGTGTGGATATTGTGGCCGTGGATATTGGGCTGAACAGTAAGGAAGAGGTACAGGAATTTATGGATGACCGTGCAAGTTATCCAGGAACGAAAGATATTACGTTCTGTTACGAAGGGAGAGACAATAACCTCATAAGATATGACTACTCCAATCACTACAAAAAAACATTTCCTGATGCGGCAGACTCTCCGCTTCCCATCATGTATTACATAGATACGAATGACGATATCCGGTATATGACCACAGGAGTAAAGACGCTGGCAGATATCAAAGAGAATCTTGAAACCTATTGCTGGGATTCAGGCAATGAACCCCTCATCGGGCTGAATCTGGAAAATCCGCGCAGCGATACCTTTACCACGATAGACGGAGACACTGTCTCTGCAACGGCAGAGAACGGCAGGCCTAAGGTGATCGTGTTCGGTATCACAACGAATAATAATGTGGCGGACACATTGCGGAGCTTTTCCGAAGATTATCCGGAAGGAGCGGATATATACTTTGTGGATTTCTGGGGAATGCCGCAGGAAGAGGTTCGCAGCTTCAAGGATGGGATTCCTGGTTCCGAGGACATCACTTACTGTTTTGGCGGTGATCTGGGTGCGGTAGTGGAATACATGGAGAAGGGAGGTATTTCCCTCAATGGATACCAGATGCCAATAACCGTCTATATTGATGGAAATAATAGATTGCAGTATGTGGATGACGGTAAAAGCACGAGTGAGAAAATGTGGAGTATTTTAAAAGACTGCTGCTCTTATGGGGAAGAGGAGGTGCCAGAAGTCGTTACTCTGAAGGGAGTGACCATCACCAAGGCTCCCAGTAAGACGGAGTATGAAGAGGGAGAGAGCTTTGATCCGGCAGGAATGGAAGTGACAGCAGCCTACTCTGATGATAGTACAAAGACAGTAGACAGTTACACGGTGGAACCTTCCGGCGCACTAGCGGCAGACGTCACAGAGGTAACTATCCGCTACACAGAAGGTGGTGTGGAAAAGACTACCACACAGAAGATTACAGTAAATAAAAAAGAAACACCAAAGCCGGAAGTCGTGCTGGAGGGTATCTCCATTACCAAGGCACCTACCAAGACAGAGTATCAAGAAGGAGAGAAGTTCGATTCCGCAGGAATGGAAGTGACAGCAGCCTACTCTGATGATAGTACAAAGACAGTGGACAGTTACACGGTGGAACCTTCCGGTATACTGGCGGCAGACGTTACAGAGGTAACTATCCGCTACACAGAAGGTGGTGTGGAAAAGACCACCACACAGAAGATTACGGTAAATAAAAAAGAAACACCAAAGCCGGAAGTCGTGCTGGAGGGTATCTCCATTACCAAGGCACCTACCAAGACAGAGTATCAGGAAGGAGAGAAGTTCGATTCCGCAGGAATGGAAGTGACAGCAGCCTACTCTGATGATAGTACAAAGGCAGTAGACAGTTACACGGTGGAACCTTCCGGCGCACTGGCGGCAGACGTTACAGAGGTAACTATCCGCTACACAGAAGGTGGTGTGGAAAAGACCACCACACAGAAGATTACAGTAAACAAA